>JAILCZ010000092.1 GCA_024689985.1 Bacteroidales bacterium
AATGGTTGCCGGACCGGTTGACTACACACAGGGTGCGATGAGGAACGCGACGAAGAAATCCTATGTCCCTAACAATGCGGAACCGATGAGCGAAGGCACGAGATGCCGTCAGCTTGCGGAATATGTAATCTTCCTGAGCCCTCTGAATATGCTCTGCGACTCCCCTTCCAATTATCTGAAGGAGGAAGAATGCGTCAAGTTCATCGCAGACTGTCCTGAGACCTGGGACGAGACCGTTGCCATTGACGGAAAGATAGGGGAATACATCGTAGTAGCCCGCAGAAAAGGAAACACCTGGCACATCGGTGCCATAACAGACTGGAAGTCAAGGGACATCACCATCAGGACCGACTTCCTCCCTGAAGGCAGCTTCACTATGGACATATTCGAGGACGGTCCGAATGCAGAAAAGGCTGCCCGTGATTATGCTCACAGGACAGCCTCCATAAATGGTGGAGAAACGATCCGCATCCACCTCGCACCTGGCGGAGGATGGGCCGCTGCTCTCAGTCGTCAATAAACTAATTGTTCACCTTCTTATACCAGCCTGTTGCAGTCGAACCCTTTCCGGTCACCCAGGTGGTATAGTCAGTATAAAGTTCGTCTATCGGACGGCTCTCATTGCGTTTGTCTATGAGGGCCTCGATGTCGGACTCAGTCGCTCCGGACATAAAGATTGCGAAAGGATAATTTCCAGCACGCACATAGTATGAGCCGTTCTCAGGGTCGCTGAGGTCTGAATATGTTCCGAAGTATGAATAGTCGCCGTTGCTTGACGGAGCCTCGTTCACGATATGCACCTCCCAACGCTTGCCGTTGCTCTGGTTGCGGTAGATGAAGGCCTTGGCCGTGGTCTCCGAAGAAACTGCCGAAGCGTGGGTGACGGTGACCTTGTACTCGGTGTTGAGCTGCGAGCGCACGTCATCGGTGAAAAGAATAACGCTTCCGTCCTTTTCGAAACCATCAACTTCTTCAAATTCATCAGATGCAGACGTCCTCACATAATACTTAAGTTCATCCGTAGAAGCTATTCTGCTGAGTTCGGCCGCAAGACCGCTCTTCAGAGATGCATAGTTCGCATATGTCTTGAAAGTGAATGATTCCTCGTAGATGTTGTTGTTCTTGTCGGTGGTCTTCGCATACGCGTACTTCGCGATGACATCATTCATATCATAGTCACCGGCATTTGGCCAGAGGTCTTCGAATGCGTACACACCCTTGTTCACGCTGACCGTATATGTCGTAGTCTCCGTCGGATCGACGACCGCGTCAGGAACGATGGCGTCGATAGGATTCGACTTCATAGTCACCACAACATCGCTGAAGTTGGTATCGTCACCGGCATCCTCGAATGAAATCATAATGTCGTCACCATAGCGATAAACCGCAGTACGAGGTTCCGAAAGTGTGTGGCCATAGCCGTTCTTGCTGAGATTCTCAGAAGTAGCCGAACGGAAACGCTGATCCCTTCCGCGGCAGAAAGACACGTCAAGTCTGTTCGCCCACGAGTTCGTCGCAAGGACGAGACCGATGTAATATCCTTGAGGGAATACAGTCGTCGCACCTTCCTTGCTGCCGGAGGCGATATTCGGATAATACATAAGCTGCACGCTTGTAAGGCGGTCGACACCCTTGGTTGCCGATGCGGCATAATTATACCTCGCATCGTGAACCCATTCGCCGTCCTGAGTGTTTGGGAAAACGAGGACTACATTGGCCGCATCAATCGATGCCGGCTTCTCGCCCTCCTTGTAAACATAGTATCCGAGTGAAGAATTCCAGCAGGTATTTCCGCCGAGGAAGGTAAGAGCCACTTCCGCATCTTTCTCAAGGTACATATCCTTGTAAGACCTGTACTCCTCCGGGCAGGACTTGCTCACGTTGATCACATTCAGGTGTGCTGCATAGAGAGAAGCCGCATCCTCCGGCACGAGGGTTGTACCAGTATATTTGTAAGACTCCACGCTGCCATTGTAATAACGGTCATATGATCCGAGCCACTCTTTCCACTGACAGTCAGCATACACTCCGGTCCCATTTACGACCAGAGCCTCATATGCAGATGAAGTAGGACCGGCCGCAGACTTGGTGGCATAGGTTGCCTTGGTAGCCTCGCTGAAGGTAAGGGTGCTTCCGGAGAGAGTGCCTTCCATAATGCCGGTAGCATAGAATGCAGGCGTATAGAGATATGCCGTACTCAGATACTTAGGAAGGTCAACCTCGCCCGTATATTTTCCGGTCTTGTCCGTAAAGGCCGCAAAGAGAGGTTCCAGTTCCGAATTGAACACAGGAAGTCCGCTCTCATCCGTCTTATACGGATAAGTGTCATAAACTTCAAAGTAAATCTCATTGCCGAGATTGCTGGTGTACTGTACGTTCACGGTTACATCTGAGTTCACGGTCTCAAATGTAAAATCCTGTACGGACGAATTTTTCGGACCATCCGTGTTGATTTTGTCGTCGCAGCCAGCGACAGACAAAGCCAATGAGGCAATGCTCAAAAGGGGAATAAAGATCGGTTTCATAATGGTTGTCAATAGTACCGCAAATATAGCGGTCAAATATTATTTTTCAAAAAAAGTCTTTCAATATCATTGAATTAGCGACCTCAGGGCTACTTTATCAGGTTACCCAGAATGCTGCGGGTAAGTTCTCTTGTCATCGTCCTTGTGGCAGCTGACGCAGCTGAAGCGGCAGCCTTTCCAGCCGTGCTCTTTCCAGAACTTCTTGTCTTCTTTCCCGTAACTTTGTTGGAAACTGCAGTTCCAACGCTTCTGGCGACACTGGCAGTCACAGCCGTGAAAATCGCTCCGATAATCTTGCTTCCAATTCCCTTTCCCTGCTTTTTCCTTTCCTGAGGGGCTGCTTCCTGCTGCGCCTGCTCCTCGCTCTCCTTCAGGAGCACTTCGAATGCACTCTCCCTGTCCACGACATCGTCATATTTGCCGTAAAGTCTGGACTGGTTGATAATGGCATTCCTTTGGCTGAGGTCTATCGCTCCGATCTGGCTGAGCGGAAAGAGAATCTTCGCCTTCTGCACCATCGACGGAGCTCCCTTCTCATCCAGGAAGGACACAAGGGCTTCACCCGTGCCTAGGTTCATTATGGTCTCGTCCGTCTTGAAAGCCGGGTTAGCGCGGAAGGTGTCGGCAGCAGCCTTGACGGCCTTCTGGTCCTTGGGAGTGAAGGCT
This sequence comes from Bacteroidales bacterium, assembly GCA_024689985.1. Classification (GTDB taxonomy): domain Bacteria; phylum Bacteroidota; class Bacteroidia; order Bacteroidales; family UBA932; genus Cryptobacteroides. Next base: position 3,192 of record JAILCZ010000092.1, read on the forward strand.
CTGAGCGCGTGCTGCACCCTGTTTCCGAGCTGTCCGAGGATTTCGTCCGGAATATCCGTCGGGCTCTGCGTCACGAAATATACGCCAACGCCCTTGCTTCTGATAAGGCGCACGACCTGCTCTATCTTGTCCACGAGAGCCTTGGATGTATCTTCGAAGAGCATATGGGCTTCATCGAAGAAGAATATAAGCTTCGGTAGAGGCATATCTCCAACCTCCGGAAGCCTTGAATACAAATCAGAGAGCAGCCAAAGCAGGAATGTAGAGTAAAGTTTTGGCTGGAGCATAAGTTTGTCCGCAGCCAGGACGTTCATCACGCCCTTGCCTCCTTCCTGCTGCAGGAGGTCGATGATGTCGAAAGCCGGTTCGCCGAAAAATTTGTCCGCTCCCTGATTCTCAAGGGCAAGCAGGCCTCTCTGTATCGCACCTACGCTCGCCGCCGATATGTTTCCGTATTTCGTAGTGAATGAGGACGCATTCTTGCCGACATAGTCAAGCATCGACCTGAGGTCCTTCAGGTCCAGAAGGAGCAATCCCCTTTCATCCGCAATCCTGAATACTATGTTCAATATACCTTCCTGAGTCGCGTTGAGACTCATAAGCCTCGACAGCAGAGTCGGGCCCATGCTTGAGACAGTCGTCCTCATCGGATGTCCCTGCTCCCCATAGACATCGAAGAAACGGACCGGACAGGACTGGAATTCAGGATTTTCGATTCCGAATTCAGGCATTCTCTTTTCTATGAAACCGGAAATCTTTCCGGCCTGAGAAATTCCCGACAGGTCACCTTTCATATCAGCCATAAAGCAAGGGACTCCCGCCTGGCAGAATGTCTCAGCCAGCACCTGCAGGGTCACAGTCTTGCCTGTTCCGGTGGCTCCTGCAATCAGGCCGTGCCTGTTTGCCATCTTGCCCACCATAGATACAGGACCATCAGCGGAATGCGCGACATAGAGGCCGCGTCCATCTTTCTCGTACATAATGAATTCAGGTTAGTTCAGAAAATACATTTAAATATAAGGATTTTTCACACAAAAAAATAATCAAAAAATGATGCAAGGTTTTTACGAAAGCAAGTTTATATAGGTGAATGAACAAAGATGAACTATGGAAAAGAATAAAACGAACAAAGTTTTCATCGGAGCAATCCTGATGATTTCGGCAATGGCAAGCCAGTCCTGTTTCTTCGACCTGGATGACAAGGACGAAACAAACTACCCCGTTACTGCGCCTAACGCACTTGTAACTGTGAAACCTTCAGATGACGGCAAGACATTCAGACTTGTTCTGAACGACAGCACGGACCTTCACGTCGTGAATCTCCAGAAACCCCCTTTCGGGAACAGGGAAGTAAGGGCCCTTGTCAACTACAGGAAGCCGACGGATGAAGAGCTTGAAAAAGGAGGAATTCTTGCGGATATTCCAAATGTTTATTTAAATTGGATTGATTCTATCCGCACGAAACCAATGGTCAAGGACCTCGGCGCCGAAGAGAACGCAAAGACCTACGGCAACGACGAGCTGGAAATCGTGAACAGCTGGGCTACCATCGTTGAAGATGGATACCTGACTCTCCGCTTCCGCACATATTGGGGAGACAAGTCCCATACGCTTAACCTGGTGAGGGACACCTCAGTGACGGATTCATACAAAGTCATTTTGTATCACAATGCCAACGGTGACATCCGCCGGTACATCGGAGACGCTATGATAGCTTTCAAGCTCGATGACCTGCCGGCCAAAGAAGGCAAAGTTGGCTACTTAACCCTGGAATGGAACTCCTACGGAGGTCCTGCGACAGTAAAATTCAAATACTAGGTGAGATTATTCATAGGAGACAAGGAGGAGAACCTGACCAAGAGACTCCAGGACGGCGACAAGGCCGCGCTGAGGGACTTCTATAACCTCTACGGATCCTATCTCTCATCAATCTGTTCCCGCTACATCTCCGACAATGATGATGTGCAGGACGTGTTCCAGGACATTCTGCTGAGCATCATCTCGCACATCAAGGATTTCTCCTACAGGGGCGCGGGGTCGCTTCAGGCCTGGTCAAGCAGGATTGCGGTCAACCAATCCCTGAAATTCCTGAAGACGAAGAAGCGGCAGGACATAGTCCAACTGGACAGGGACATTCCCCTGGAAGACGAGGTTGACGATCCGGACATCACCGACATCCCGCCTGAAGTCTTCCACCAAATGATAAGAGAACTGCCGACAGGATACAGGACGATTCTGAACCTTTACGTTTTTGAGAACAAAAGCCACAAGGAAATAGCGGAAATCCTCGGAATCAAGATAAACAGTTCCTGTTCACAGTTCTGCAGGGCCAAGAACCTGCTTACGAAGAAAATAAGAGAGTACAACCAAAAGAAACAGCCGCGATGAAAGAGAATACCAGAAAAGAAATGCAGCAGAAGATGGCTGCATACAAGGGGACAGCCCCGGAGGTATCGTGGGCTGAACTGGACAAGGCTATGGCGGCGGGCAGAAAGGCGGCCATCCTGCCTATATGGTGGCGCACCGCAGCCGTTGCCGCTGCAATCCTGCTGTTTGCAGGCATAGGCTGGCAGATGTTCAGACCTGTTGAGCAGAATACCGACATAATTGCCGACAACACTACGGCGCCGGCCCAGGCTGAAGAGGTAATTGTACCTGAAGAGAACACCCAAACCATAGATACTGACGAAAATATAAAAAGAGTTGTTGCAAAGGCCGTAGAGAAGACTGTAAAAGAAGAAAAAGCAGAAGAGACAAAAGAAGAAAACACCGGGGAAACGGCGGTAACAAAAACAGAAGAAAAGACAGAAGTGAAGGCCGAAGAGCCTGAAGAAACGAAAGAAAAAGCAGAGACGGCCAAAGAAAAAGTTGAACGTATTGAAATCATCGAAGGACCTGAGACAGGCCTGAGGAAGCAGAAAAAGCTGGTTGCATCAGTATTCATCGGTAATCCGCACTTCGGAAGCTCGGACAAATCAATGCCGATGATGATGAACAACGATGCGCCATATGGGTTCCCATCCCAGCTGGATGACCTGGGAAACGGTCCACTGCCTATTTACGGGCAGACGAGTTTCAAAGAGGAAGCAAAGCACCGCCAACCCGTAAGATTCGGTGTATCACTGCGTTATAATTTAAACGAAAGATGGAGCGTGGATGCAGGCCTGTCGTACAGCATGCTTGCATCCGACATCACCTTGACAATAAGAGGCAACTCAATGAAAGCCGAGCAGAGGCTCTCATATATAGGGATTCCTGCAGGTGTCAACTACAACCTGTGGAAAAACGAGCGCTTTAATTTTTATGCCTCTGCCGGCGGAGTTGTCGAAAAGATGGTCAAAGGAAGAAGGGACGATGAGAAGATCAGCATCAAGCCGCTGCAGTATTCCGTATCCTGCGGCACTGGAGCCGAGATTATCTTCGGAGGATTCAGCATCTATGCTGAGCCTGGTCTATCATACCACTTTGACAACGGATGCGAGATTCCAACCTTCTACAAAGATGAACCACTTAGCTTCAACCTTAATCTAGGACTGAGATTCAATCTATAGAATTTTCAGAATTCGCTCTTGTTTACAAAAATATTTCAATAAAGTTCCTATATTAGCCAATAGGAACTTTTTTTATGCTAACCATTTTCAAGAAAATCTGGAAGTTCTATGCCGACGGAATAAGAAGTCACAAGCTAGGACCTCCTCTGTTGTTTCTGATTTTCCTGAAGTTCTTCATAATGTTCGCCATCCTGAAGACATTCTTCTTCAAGCCGGCAATGGCCGGGATGACGGACGAACAGAAGAGCGAGACAGTCGGAAACAATATTCTGCGCAACCATAACGATTCAACCTTTAACCTCAAAACCGATTAGACCATGGACATTATTATCTGGTCACGTCTCCAGTTCGCGATGACCGCCGCCTACCATTGGCTCTTCGTCCCTCTGACACTGGGACTCGCAATGGTTATGGCAACCATGGAGACGCTGTACGTCATCAAGAAAGATGAATTCTGGCTCAAGACCACGAAGTTCTGGATGAAACTGTTCGCCATCAACTTCGCCGTAGGAATCGCAACGGGAATCATCCTCGAATTCGAATTCGGAACCAACTGGAGCAACTATTCGTGGTTCGTCGGAGATATGTTCGGCGCACCTCTGGCAATTGAAGGAATCCTGGCCTTCTTTATGGAAGCCACCTTCTTCGCCGTTATGTTCTTCGGTTGGAACAAGGTATCGAAACGATTCCACCTGATTTCAACCTGGCTCACGGGAATAGGAGCTACGATTTCAGCATACTGGATTCTCGTGGCAAACGGCTGGATGCAGAATCCTGTCGGCACCACATTCAATCCGGACACCGTCCGCAGCGAGATGGCCTCTGCCCAGGCATTCTGGGAGGTAGTTTCCAATCCGGTTGCCGTGTCGAAGTTCTTTCATTCCGTAACAAGCGGATGGATGACTGGAGCGGTATTCGTTGTTGGCGTCAGCTGCTGGTACCTGCTCAAAGGCCGTGAAAAAGAATTCGCCAGAAAGAGCATCATCGTAGGAGGCATCGTCGGCCTCATAGGCTCGGCAGCCGTAATGCTCTCCGGCGACGCTTCCGGCATACACGCCGCAGAATTCCAGCCTATGAAGCTGGCAGCGGCCGAAGGCCTTGAAGACGGAGGCCGACGTGCTCCGTTCACCATCATCCCCGGCATCAAGATTCCGGGAATGCTGTCCATCCTTGCAACCCACGACCTGGACGGCTATGTCCCTGGAATCAACGACATCATCAGAGGATACACCGACAATGACGGCAACGTCATTCCATCAGTGGAGAAGAAGATGGAGATGGGACGCACGGCCCTGGACGCCCTCGCTACATACAGGGAGCTCAGGGAAACCAATCCGGATTCAGCCGCCGTCGCCAGGGCAATCCTGGATGAGAATGTCCAGTATATGGGATACGGTCACCTGGAGAAGCCGGAGGACGTCATCCCTCCTGTCGGAATGGTATTCTGGGCCTTCAGATTTATGATCGGCATCGGTATGCTGATCGCCCTCGTCCTTCTTCTGACGACCTGGCTATCGTGGAAGAACAGGATCGCAGACAAGAAGTGGCTGCTCTGGACTGCACTCTGGTGCATACCTCTTGTATATATAGGAGGACAGAGCGGATGGGTAGTTGCGGAAGTCGGACGCCAGCCTTGGACGATCCAGGGTCTGCTGCCGGTGAACGTAGCCATATCCAGCCTCAGCGCCGCAGCCGTGAAGACGACTTTCTTCCTCTTCCTGGCAATCTTCGCAGCCTTCCTCATCATTGAGATCCGCATCCTTCTCGGAACGATCAAGAACGGACCTAAAATTTCGGAGGACTAATCTATGACATACGAATTATTACAAGACTACTGGTTCATACTGGTAGCCCTGCTGGCAGGCCTTCTGGTAGCGCTGATGTTTGTACAGGGCGCAAACCTGCAGCTCGGAAACAGGAACCTTACAGAAACGCAGAAGCGTATGGTCCTAAATGCGACCGGACGCAAATGGGAACTCACCTTCACTACGCTCGTGACATTCGGAGGAGCCTTCTTCGCATCCTTCCCTCTCTTCTACAGCACCAGCTTCGGAGGAGCATACTGGGTATGGGTCCTGCTGCTCATCACCTTCGTATTCCAGGCTGTAGCCTACGAATTCCATTCAAAGAAGGAGAACCTCCTCGGAATGAAGACTTTCCGCTTTGCCCTCATTGCAAACGGAGCCCTCGCACCATTCCTCGTCGGAACAGCCGTCGGCACCTTCTTCTGCGGCTCCAACTTCACCGTTGACAAGATGGCCATCGCAAATCCGTCAGCGCCGATCATAAGCAGCTGGGGAAGCGGATGGCACGGACTCGAGGCCCTAGCACAGCCTCACGCCGTCCTACTCGGCCTTGGCCTGGTCTGCCTCACGGCAATACTCGGAGGCCTCTTCGTATTGAATACGGTCGATGACATCGACCTCGAGCACAGGATGCGGCGCACCGTTCGGGGATTCCTTCTCCCATTCCTATGCCTGCTAATATCCTGGACGGCAATCCTGCTGATCAAACCCGGATTCGCGGTAGCGGAAGACGGCACGGTATATATGGAAGATTTCAAATATCTGGGCAACCTTCTCGAGATGCCTGTCGTGATAGTAATGCTGGCAGCAGGAACGGCCCTGATCCTATACGGCATCTTCACAGGAGCCTTCGGCAAATCCAAATCAGGTTTCTGGCCGGCAGCCGGGGGAACAGTCCTCGTCGTAATGGTCATATTCTTCCTCGCAGGATTCTGCAACACGGCCTTCTATCCGTCAAACGAAGACCTTCAGAGCTCGCTCACAATCAGAAACAGCTCATCCAGCTACTTCACGCTGAAAGTAATGTCCTGGGTATCCCTATTCATACCGTTCGTAGTGGCCTACATTGCCTATGCCTGGTATTCTATGGGCAGGAAGAAAATCACGGCCGAAGAAATGGACAACAAAGAGAACAAATACTGAATAACACAAACAAAAAAAGGATGCGAAAATTCGCATCCTTTTTTTGCGGAGAGTGAGGGATTCGAACCCCCGAACCCGTTAAGGTCAACAGTTTTCAAGACTGCCGCCATCAACCACTCGGCCAACTCTCCAATGTTTTGGGATTGCAAAGATAGGTATTTCTACGCCTTTTGCAAAAATATTTTCAGTTTTATTGCGTCCTACTGCGCATTTTTCTCTGCATCCTTTTCACTCTTATCCTCCGAAGAGAAGAATTTATAGTGAAACAGAATGAGATAGAAGGCTCCGACAGTTACGCAGCTGTCTGCGAAATTGAAGACAGGAGAGAAGAAAATCACCCTGCCGTCAGCTCCGTGAATGAGCGGGAAGTAGAACATATCCACGACCTTGCCGAACATAATCGGAGCATAGCTGCCTCCGAATGATGCCACCACTCCAGGAAGAGACTCCGAGAAGAGCTGACCGTAGAAAAGACAGTCTATGATATTGCCGAGAGCTCCGGCCGTAATGAGGGTAAGTCCCACAAGGACTCCCGTAGGAGCTGCGCCCTTACGGTTGAGCTTGGTAATCCATACGCAGAGAAGGCCGAAAAGGCATACCCTGAAGAAGGAAAGGAGGAACTTGCCCACCAATCCGCCGAAGGACATACCGAAGGCCATTCCCTTATTCTCCACGAAGAGAATCTGGAACCAGTCTCCTAAAACTGAGAAATGTTCGCCGAGAGACATATTGGTCTTCACGGCGAACTTTATAATCTGATCTATAATAACCAGGACGATGCCCAGTATCAAAAGAGCTTTGCCTCTGCTGATTTTCATCAAGAGAAACCGGTATTAATTCTTACCAGCCTTTGCAAGCATCTCCTTTGCCTCAACGGTAAGAGTTGCGTGAGGAACGAGTTTGAGACGCTCCTTAGGGATAAGTTTTCCTGTTGCACGGCAGATGCCGTATGTCTTGTTCTCAATGCGCTGGAGGGCAGCCTCGAGATTCTGGATGAACTTATATTGGCGCTGGGCAAGCTGGCTTGCCTCTTCCTTAGTCATCTGATAAGAACCGTCGTCCTCAACTGTCTTGAAAGCCGGGGTCGTGTCCTCTATGTCATTAGAACCATTGTGCATGACTACCTTACGGAGAGTATTGTACTCAGCCTTTGCTGCCTCAAGCTTCTCCTCGATAATCTTCTTGAATTCGGCGAGTTCCGCATCACTATAGCGGGTCTTCTCAGTTTTAATCTCGTCAGCCATAATAGTGTGTTATTAAGTGTAATGTGCTTATTCTGTCATTGACAATTCAAGATACGGATAATTCTAAAGTTTTGCAACAGAAATCATAATAGATTTCTCGCTCCAATCGACCTCAGTGGCATTTTTGGCCTGATCAAGAGGCAAAAGTTCGATGCTCTTGCTGAGAGTCTGGCCTGAAACATAGTCCTTGAAGTCGGCAAGAGAAGACTCGATTTCAGCGTAGTTGTCTCCGTCCGCAAATACCTGGACAGCAATGCGGTCGGTAACTTCGAAGTCAGCAGCCTTACGGAGGTTCTGGATACGATTCACAAGTTCGCGTGCAGAACCCTCCTTGCGGAGCTCATCAGTGATTTCGATGTCGAGGGCAACTGTGAGAGGTCCGTCAGAAGCTACGAGCCATCCTGGCATATCCTCGGAAGAAATCTCATAGTCTCCCGGATTGAGGACAACTTCACCACCTTCGAGGGCAAGCTTGTAAGCCTCGCCTGCTGCCTCCTGGGCCTGAATCTCGGAAATAGTCTTCTGGTCGAACTGGCCGAATGCGGCTGCGATCTCCTTCATCCTCTTTCCATAGACCTTTCCGAGGGTCTTGAAATTAGGCTTGATCTTCTTGGTAATGATGCCGGTAGTATCTGAAAGAAGCTGTGCATCCTTGACATTGACCTCGGTAAGGACGATGTTCATCACCTTCTCAAGCTGTTCCTTCACCTTGTCGCTCGTAACAGGAATCACGAGCTTGGCGAGAGGCTTGCGGACATTGATGCCGACCTTCTTTCTGAGGGCGAGCACAAGGGATGAAGAACGCTGGGCGAGCACCATTCTCTCCTCGAGGTCCTTGTCGATGAGGGCCTCGTCGCACTTAGGCATAGCCTCATAATGAACAGACTCCTTGCCAGGAACGAGGTCGAGGTAGAGACGGTCCATATAGAACGGAGCGATAGGTGCAGCGAGAAGGGCGATGTCCTTCAGGATTTCATAAAGAGTCTGGTAAGCGCTGAGCTTGTCCTGCTCGAAACCGGCACCCCAGAGACGCTTCTTGTTGAGTCGGAGATACCAGTTGCTGAGTTCGTCGCCGACGAAGTCCTGGATGAGACGGCCTGCTGTCGTCACGTCATAGTCCTCATAAGCGGCAACAGCCTCCTTGATGAGAGTATTGAGTTTTGAAATAATCCACTTGTCGAATTCAGGACGCTGCTCGTAAGGAACGAGAGGTGCTGAAGGGTCGAAGTTGTCGATGTTCGCATATACAGCGAAGAGAGAGTAGCTGTTGTAGAGAGTGCCGAAGAACTTCTTGCGCACTTCGTCAACGCCGCTTTCATCGTAACGGAGATTGTCCCAAGGCTGAGAGTTGGTAAGCATATACCAACGCACTGCGTCAGCGCCGAACTTGTCGAGCTGTCCGAACGGATCCACCGCATTGCCGAGACGCTTGCTCATCTTGTTTCCGTCCTTGTCAAGCACGAGACCATTGGAGATGACACGCTTGTAAGCAGGAGTTCCGCTGATCATCGTATGAATTGCGTGGAGGGTATAGAACCAACCGCGGGTCTGGTCGACGCCCTCTGCGATGAAGTCGGCAGTGCAGCCGAACTTCTGGGAGCCAAGGTTGCGGAGGCCTTCCTGAGCGTAAGGCATCGCACCTGAGTCAAACCATACGTCGATGAGGTCGGTTTCACGGATCATCTTCTTACCGCTGTCTGAAACGAGGAAGATGTTGTCCACGTACGGACGGTGGAGGTCAATCTTGTTATAGTTTTCAAGAGACATATCTTCTGTATCGAAGCCCTTGTCCTTGAATGGGTTCGAAGTCATAAAGCCGGCAGCGACAGCCTTCTCGATCTCAGCGTAGAGTTCCTTGATGGTGCCGATGCACTTTTCCTCCTTGCCGTCTTCGGTACGCCAGATAGGAAGAGGTGTTCCCCAATAGCGGCTGCGGCTGAGGTTCCAGTCCTGGATGTTCTCGAGCCACTTTCCGAAACGACCCGTACCTGTTGCCTCAGGCTTCCAGGTGATGGTGTCGTTGAGCTTCATCATCTGCTCGCGGACTGCGGTAGCCTTGATGAACCAGCTGTCGAGAGGGTAATAGAGGACTGGCTTGTCGGTACGCCAGCAGTGAGGATAGTTGTGGACGTGCTTCTCGATTCTGAAAGCCTTGCCCTCGTGCTTGAGCATTACGGTAAGGTCGATGTCGAGGGTAGCGTCGTCAGGACCGAGGTTCGGGTCATAGGCGTTCTTTACGAAACGGCCTGCCCACTCGGCATAAGAATCCACCTTGACGCACTTCTTCTTGTAATCCTCGCTCATATCCTCAAGACGGAAGAAGCGGCCCTGCTTGTCCACCTGCGCGAAGATGTCGTCATTGACATCCTTCACCCAGATACCAGGGACACCGGCTGCCTTGGCAACCTTGGCGTCGTCCGCACCGAAGGTAGGAGCGATATGTACGATACCGGTACCGTCCTCGGTAGTGACATAGTCACCAGGGATGACACGGAATGCGTCACCCTCCTCTGGAGAGAACCAGTCGATAAGCTGCTTGTAACGGATGCCCACGAGGTCGCGGCCCTTGAATTCGCCGTCAAGAACCTCGAAAGGAACCTTTCCGTTGAACCAGACTCCGAGAAGAGCCTTGGCAATGACATACACGGCCTCGGCGCCTGTATAAGGATTTGCAGACTTGACACGGACATAGTCGATGCCAGGACCTACGCAGAGGGCTGTGTTTGAAGGAAGAGTCCAAGGGGTAGTCGTCCAGGCGAGGAAGAATACAGGAAGTTCGCCTGCGAAGAGCTTCTCGCTCTCGGCATTGCGGACAACCTCGAACTGACACGCGGCAGTAGTATCCTTGACGTCACGGTAGCAGCCAGGCTGGTTGAGCTCGTGAGAACTCAGGCCGGTTCCTGCAGCCGGTGAATAAGGCTGGATGGTGAATCCCTTGTAGAGGAGACCCTTGTCGTAGATCTTCTTGAGAAGATACCAGAGAGTCTCGATATAACGGTTGTCATAGGTGATGTACGGATCCTTCATATCGACCCAGTATCCTACGCGGTCGGTGAGGGTTTCCCACTCCTTGGTGTACTTCATCACCTCCTTGCGGCAGGCATCGTTGTACTCCTCGACGGAAATCTTCTTGCCGATGTCCTCCTTGGTGATTCCGAGATGCTTCTCCACGCCAAGTTCGACAGGAAGTCCGTGAGTATCCCATCCGGCGCGTCTGTGCACCTGATATCCACACTGAGTCTTGTAACGGCAAATGGAATCCTTGATTGAACGTGCCATTACGTGATGGATGCCCGGCATACCGTTAGCCGAAGGCGGACCCTCAAAGAAAATGAACTCAGGAGCGCCCTCCCTGTAATCAAGTGATTTCTCAAATGCGTGATTTTTCTTCCATCTGTCGAGTATCTCTTTACCGACACCGACAAGATCAAGACCGTTATACTCTTTAAATGTCATATTTTTTGTATACTTTTGCGTGTTGAAACGTCGTGGAAAAGCATTCCACAACGAATTCGCAAAGGTAATTATTTTAGCCTTTTATACAAAATGAACTTATTTGATATTATTATAACACTCATACTTATAATTGCCGGAGGAAGAGGCTTTTTCAACGGATTCATACACCAGGCATCCAGCCTGATTTCTATGATTCTCGGCATCTGGACAGCCTACACATTCTGCGGCAAAGCAGCCGGTTTCCTCCTAAAATACATCGAGATAAACCCCGCAGTAGTCAATGTCGTGGCCTTCGCCCTCATCTTCATCGCCGTCTCAGTAGTGGTCGGCCTGATAGGCAAG
>JAILCZ010000098.1 GCA_024689985.1 Bacteroidales bacterium
GTAGGAAGGGCCGGTGACCCGGGATCAGTCTTCAAGACGATCACTCTCACTGCCTGTATGGATGACGGCTATGTAAATTCGGTGGAGGAAACCGTTCCTACAAATCACGGACGATACGGAATAAAGGGAAAACTCTTCGACCAGCACGTCTATGAGCACGAGAAGAAGGACAAGACAGACGAAATCAAGATCATTGACGGACTCAAAGTGTCTTCGAACCTCGTATTCCACGACCTCGCGGTCAAATACTACAAGCACCAGCCGGAGAAATTCATCGAGAAGCTGAATTCATACCATCTGCTCGACAGATTCGCCTTCGACCTGGACGGACTCAGCAAGCCGACATACAACAAGCCGGGGACAGCATCCTGGAGCGGAGCCTCCATCGGAACTATGGCCTACGGCTACAGCATAACCCTTACCCCGCTTCACGTGCTGATGTTCTACAACGCCATCGCCAATCACGGCAAGATGATGAAGCCATACCTGGTGGAGGACATCGAAAGCCACGGAACGGTCAAGAAGAATATGGGCCAGAGCGTACTGAATTCAAGCGTATGCTCGAGGTCAGTAGCCGACTCCGTTTCCAGGGCACTCAGGGCCGTGGTAAAGGAGGGAACCGGCAGGCTCAGCCTCGGCAAGGCGAAACTTCCGGTCGCCGGAAAGACCGGTACGGCCAGAGTCGTCCTTCCGAACGGAAAGTTCTTCGACGAGCAAGGCCGCTTCATCAACCAGGGAACCTTCGTCGGCTTCTTCCCATATGACACGGCCGGAGACAACGCCAAATATTCAATCATCGTGACGATGTATTCGGAGCTCGGACACAAATCACTCTACGGAGCCTCAGGCCCTGCCGGCGCCATAAGGGAAATCGTAGATGAGATCTACGGACTCCAGAGCGAATGGTCGAAGGAACACGGTGACACGACCATCGTGAAACATTCCGGTATGCCGGATATGGGCAAGAGACCGGAAATGCCACAGGTTGATACGACAAGGTTTGCAACTATTCCTGACGTCAGGGGCCTCGGCCTGAGGGACGCCATAGCAATAATAGAGAACAGTGGATTCAGATGCTCCTACAGCGGGGTCGGACACGTCAAGACGGTGTCCCCTGCCCCTGAACACAAATGCGCGAAGGGAGCAACGGTTACTTTAACGCTTAGATAAGATGAAAATTTCAGAGATAATCAACAACTGCGGAGTCATCGGACAGACCGGAGCGGCTGACGTGGACATCAAGTCCATCTGCAGCGACTCCCGCAAGGTCAGCGAAGGCAGTCTCTTCATAGCAGTCAAAGGCTATGCGAGCGACGGCCATTCCTACATTGCGCAGGCCGCGAGGAGCGGAGCGAAGGCCATCGTCTATGAAGACAGGAAGGCCCTCGACGAGCAGCTTGCCGAATGCGGGTCAGACGGACTCGTCCTCATCCAGGTCGAGAATTCCCGTCACGCAGTTGCCATCATAGCAGACAACTTCTACGGACATCCGTCTTCGCAGATGACTCTCGTCGGCATCACAGGAACGAACGGAAAGACCACTACGGTCACCCTCCTGTACAACCTCTTTATGGGTCTGGGATACAACTGCGGCCTTCTTTCGACGATCGCAAACTATGTCGGTACGAAAAGAAGCGAGACTGCGAACACCACAGCCGACCCTATCACCATCAACTCCCTGATGGCGGAGATGGTGGCAGCCGGATGCGGATACTGCTTTATGGAGGTTAGTTCGATCGGAGTGGAGCAGGAAAGAATCTCCGGACTGAAATTCAAGGCCGGAATCTTCTCGAATCTCACCCACGACCACCTCGACTACCACAAGACATTCGCCGAATACCTCAGATGCAAGAAGCTCTTCTTCGACAACCTTCCGTCTGACGCCTTCGCGATCACGAACATTGACGACAAGAACGGCCTCGTGATGGTCCAGAACACAAAGGCCAAGGTCATAACATATTCCTGCAAGAGCATAGCCGACCATAACGCGAAGGTTATGGAAGAGAGTTTCGACGGAATGATGCTCAAGATAGACGGACAGGAAGTGTGGACCAAGCTCATCGGTGAGCACAACGCCTACAACCTTCTGGCTATCTACTGCGCGGCCATCTGCTGCGGAGCGTCCAAGGAAGAGGCCCTCGTAGCCCTCAGCCGCCTGGAGTCCGCTCCGGGAAGACTCGAAACGATGAGAGGCCCTAAGGGCATCAGCGTCGTCATAGACTATGCCCACACCCCCGACGCGATGGAGAACGTGCTCAGGACACTTCGCGACATCGAACCTCAGAAGGAGCTCATCTGCCTCTTCGGATGCGGAGGAGACCGTGACAAGACGAAGCGGCCCGAGATGGCGGCCATCGCCGAGAAAATGTCGGACAAGATTTTCGTAACATCCGACAACAGCAGGACAGAGAAGACCGAAGACATTCTCGAGGACATCAAGGCCGGGTTCAGCAGGGACGGACTCCGCAAGGCCATCTTCATTGCTGACCGCAAGGAGGCCATCAGGACGGCGATAATGCTTGCTCCGGAAGGAGCCACCATCCTGCTCGCAGGCAAGGGTCACGAAACTTATCAGATAATAGGAACCGAAAAGAGGCACTTCGACGAGAGAGAAATTGTGAACGAAGTGTTTGAATCAATGAGATAGCATATGTTATACAATCTAATCCAGTATCTCTCAGAGCAGGGCTATGACTTCCCTGGAATGCAGCTGATGCAGTACATCTCCTTCAGGGCGATGATGGCCAGCGTCGTCGGACTTCTTATGTCCCTCTTCGCAGGCAACAAACTTATCAAGATTCTTCAGAAGAAGCAGATCGGCGAGACCATCCGCGACCTCGGCCTCGAAGGACAGATGTCAAAGAAGGGCACCCCTACTATGGGCGGAGTGATCATCATCGTATCAGTCCTCACCGGAGTCCTCCTCTTCTGCGACCTCACCAGCATCTATACACAGCTTCTGGTTCTGACCACGCTCTGGTGCGGCGGAATCGGATTCACTGACGACTATATCAAGGTTTACAAGCACAACAAGGAAGGAATGAGCGAGAAAGGAAAGCTCTTCCTCCAGCTCGGCCTCGGACTCATCGTAGCCTGGGCAATCTGCTCAAGCCCTAACGTCAATACGCACAATCTCATCACGACCATCCCGTTCGTGAAGAACAATGAGTTCGACTACTCCTGGCTCAGCTTATTCGACGGCCAGCTGGGCGTTTACTGCACCTGGGCCATCTATGTGATTATGATAGTGCTCGTGGTGATGGCCTGCTCGAACGGAACCAACCTCACGGACGGACTCGACGGACTCGCTGCCGGAACATCGGCAATCGTGGGTCTGGTCATCGGAGTACTCGCCTGGGTCAGCTCCAACAAGGTAACATCAGATTACCTCAACATAATGTTCGTACCTGGAGCCGGTGACGTCAGCGTCTTTATGATCGCCTTCGCAGGCGCTCTGCTGGGCTTCCTCTGGTACAATTCCTTCCCTGCCCAGGTATTTATGGGCGATACGGGAAGCCTTACCATCGGAGGTATCATCGGCGTCAGCGCCATCCTCATCAGAAAAGAGCTTCTCCTGCCGATTCTCTGCGGAATCTTCCTTATGGAGAGCCTTTCAGTGATTATCCAGAGATTATATTTCAAATACACCAAGCATAAATACGGTGAAGGCAGAAGGGTGTTCAAGATGGCACCTCTGCACCATCACTACCAGAAGGAAGACATCCCGGCCCTCATCGAGAAGCCGACAAGAGCCATTCCGGAGGCAAAAATCGTATCGAGGTTCTGGCTTGTAGGCATCGTCCTCGCCGTCCTCACGCTTGCACTTTTGAAAGTCAGATAAAAAATAACGCGAAATGTCAAGAATTGTAGTTTTAGGTGGAGCGGAAAGCGGTGTAGGCGCCGCTGTTCTGGCCAAGGTAAAGGGATTCGAAGTCTTCCTTTCAGACAAGGGAAAGATTGCGGACCATTACAAGGAAGAGCTCAGAAAATGGGACATCCCTTTTGAGGAGGGACAGCATACCGAGAGCCTCATCCTCAATGCCGACGAAATCGTAAAGAGCCCTGGAATACCATCCACGGTGCCTATGATAAAGAAACTCGAGGCACAGGGTACCCACATCATATCTGAAATCGAATTCGCAGGCCGCTACGACACCGCGAAGAAAATCTGCATCACCGGAAGCAACGGAAAGACCACCACTACTTCCCTCATCTATTACCTCCTTCAGCAGGCGGGCCTCAACGTCGGCCTCGGAGGCAATATCGGAAAGAGCTACGCCTACCAGGTGGCAACCGAACATTTCGACTACTATGTCCTCGAAATCAGCAGCTTCCAGCTCGACAACGTCTATGACTTCCGTCCGGACATCGCCATCATCACGAACATCACTCCGGACCATCTTGACAGATACGGCTACGAAATGGAGAATTACGTAAGGGCCAAGTTCCGCATAACGAAGAACCTCCGTCCTGAAGACTGCTTCATCTTCGATTCAGACGACGCAATCACCATAGAGCACCTCGACAAGATCGTGACCAAGGCCAAGCAGCTCCCATACACTATGAAGGGAGAGGTGAAGCAGGGTGCCTACGTGAAGAACGACAAGATCGTCATCAAATACGAAGAGGACGAATGTGACGTTTACCTCAACGAACTCGCCCTCGGAGGAAAGCACAATATCTACAACTCAATGGCGGCAGCCCTCGCCGCGAAGGCGGCCGGAATCGACAACAAGGTCATTCGCGACAGCCTCGCCTCATTCCAGCCTATCGAACATCGTCTTGAACCTGTCCTTTCAATCAAGGACGTCCTCTACATCAACGACTCCAAGGCCACCAACGTGGATGCTGCCTGGTTCGCCCTCGATGCACAGACCAAGCCGGTCGTATGGATCGTAGGCGGAACTGACAAAGGAAATGACTACGAAGTGCTCAAGGGCCTCGTGAAGGAGAAGGTAAGGGCCATCGTATGTATGGGCCTGGACAACCACAAGTTCTACGAAGCCTTCGAGAGCATCGTCGGCAAGGACAAGATGGTGGAGACCAAGTCTGCCACCGAGGCCGTTCAGGCAGCCAGCAAGTTCGCCCAGCCTGGGGACGTCGTTCTCCTGAGCCCTTGCTGCGCAAGTTTCGACCTCTTCACCTGTTATGAAGACAGGGGCGAGAAATTCAAGGACGCAGTTAGAAAACTCTAGGATATGGCAGGAAGAAAAGGAAGAAATATGTTCTGGCGCTTCGTGGACAACCTTGAAGGAGACAAGGCTGTCTGGATGATTGCGCTCCTGCTGATGGCCCTGTCCATCATCTGCATCTTCTCTTCCACCACCCTTCTTGCAAACAGCACCACGGGAACGACCCGCGTGGACATCGTAAGGGAACATCTTTTCATCGTCCTGGCAGGACTTGCCGTGATGATAGGAATCTACAACATCAACGATATGAAGTGGTTCCGGACATTCGGAAAATACAGTTTCCTGCTCTCCTTCATTATGCTGATGTTCCTCACGCTGAGAATAAATCTCGGAGTGGTCAGGGCCTGTGAATTCAACGGAGCCTGGCGTGCGATAATGGTATTCGGCTTCCAGGTCCACGTATTCGAGGTCGTCAAGGTCCTGATGGTAATGTACCTGGCCTGGGCAATTGACACCGTCAAGCACGGAGAACTCACCCTGGCCGAGAAACTCAGCAACATCAAGCATCTGGAATTCCTCAGGAAAGACTTCTGGAGAAGGGCGATGTATATCTACTTCCCTGTATTCACGGTCTGCCTCCTGGTTATGACAGGAAGCGTATCCAGTATGCTCTTCATAGGCACGATCCTCTTCCTCGTAATCATCATCGGAGGAATCAGGATCAGGGAGCTCATCCCTATAATCGTAGCGGGTATTGCCGTTGTGAGCATCATCGTGGTAGGATACAACAAGAGCGACGGAAGGATGTTCTCAAAGTTTGAGAGAATCCCTACGGCCGTGAACCGTATCACCAGAGGCACGAACTACTACCTCCAGGAAATCCAGAGCAACCCGAAGAACTCCGAAAAATGGCAGGACGCCGTGGATGACGTCCGTCAGCCGATGGGAGCGAAGCTGGCCATAAAGGAAGGCGGCATCCTGGGAAAAGGTCCTGGACACAGCACCCAGAGATATGTCGTATCCGTAATGTACGGTGACTATATGTTCGCATTCATCGTCGAGGAATACGGAATAATCGGGGCCCTGCTGATCATTATGCTGTACCTGAGCCTCGTCTCCAGGGGATCCGCAATTGCCAGGAACCTGGACAACCAGTTCGCCCAGTGCGTCGTGGCGGGACTTGCCGTCCTGATAACCGGACAGGCCCTGATGCATATGTTCATCAACATCGACCTCGGCCCTCTGACGGGCCAGACCCTGCCGATGATCAGTCACGGAAAATCCTCATTCCTCGTATTCAGCGCGGCATTCGGAGTCATCCTCTCGATAAGCAGAATCGCGAAGAAGAAACTCGCATCATTCGAAGAAAAAGAAAAAGCCAGACTTGTGAACTCTGACAACGAAGACGAATACAGGCCTGACGACATCAATAAAATATAGCTATGCAGTACAGAAAACTAAGAGTGATAATAAGCGGCGGCGGTACGGGCGGTCATATCTTCCCTGCCGTATCGATCGCAAACAAACTGAAGGAGCTCAATCCTGAAACCGAAATTCTCTTCGTCGGAGCCGAGGGAAAGATGGAGATGGAGAAGGTTCCTGCGGCTGGCTATAAGATTGTCGGACTCCCTATCGTGGGTCTCCAGCGTCAGCTTAATCTCGGCAACATCATAAACGACATCCAGGTTCCGTTCAAGATCATAGCGAGCTACTTCAAGGCCCGCAAGGTCATCAAGGAATTCAAGCCTGAAATCGCCGTCGGCGTAGGCGGATACGCCAGCGCTCCCCTTCTCTTCGCAGCGACGAGGATGGGGCTTCCTACCCTGATCCAGGAGCAGAACGGATTCGCCGGACTGACGAACAAGATGCTGGGAAAGAACGTGGACAAGATCTGCGTGGCATACGAAGGTATGGAAAGATTCTTCCCTGCAGACAGAATCGTGATGACAGGCAACCCGATCCGAAAGGACATCGTGCCCGCGACAGAGGAGATGAAGGCTGAGGGAATGAAATTCTACGGACTTGACCCGGCCAGGAAGCATATCTTCATCGTGGGAGGCAGCCTCGGAAGCGGCACCCTCAACAAGAGTATGAAGAAGTGGATAAGCGACGGCTGTCCGGGAGGAGAGAACGTGGAGGTCATCTGGCAGTGCGGAAAGTATTACAAGAAGGGCGTGGACGAATTTATGGCAAGCCAGCCTGAAGAAAAGGTGAAGTATGTGCATCACAGCGATTTCATCTCCAGGATGGACCTCGCCTATGCGATTGCGGACGTGGTGATTTCAAGGTCGGGAGCGAGCAGTGTTTCTGAACTTTGTGCTGCGGAAAAAGCGTGCATTTTCGTACCTTCGCCGAATGTTGCCGAAGACCATCAGACACACAACGCGATGGCCATCGTGAACAAGGACGCCGCGATGATCGTAAAGGACGCCGAGGCCGTGGAAAAACTGCTTCCTACGGTACTGGAGCTCGTATCGGACGAAGAAAAAACAAAGAGTCTCGAGAAGAACATCGCGAAACTCGCAATGAGGGACGCAGCCCTCACTATAGCAGAAGAAGTATATAAGATACTCGGATAATGGGTAATTACAATAAGATCTATTTCATCGGCATCGGCGGAATCGGAATGAGCGCCATTGCCAGATACTACAAATTCAAGGGTTATGCGGTCGCAGGATATGACAAGACTCCTTCCGACCTGACCCACAAGCTTGAAAGCGAAGGAATCGACATACACTATGAGGACAATACGGATTATATCCCGACGGACGTCGAGCATACTCTCGTAGTCTATACCCCTGCCATACCTAAGGATATGGGAGAGCTGGTATATGTCCAGACCCACGGATACACTGTCATCAAGCGTTCCAAGATTCTCGGAGAGATCACCGAAGGCCAGAAGTGCCTTGCCGTTTCGGGAACCCACGGAAAGACGACGACATCAACTCTCACGGCCCACATCCTCACCCACTGCGGAGAGGAGTGCTCAGCCTTCCTCGGCGGAATCAGCCGCAACTACGGCACCAACCTGCTGATGAGCCACAACTCCACCGTAGTGGTGGAGGCTGATGAATTCGACCGTTCATTCCTCCAGCTTCACCCTTACATCGCCGTCATCACGGCTATGGACGCAGACCATCTCGACATATACGGAGACCTCGAGCACGTCCAGGAGGCTTTCAGGAACTTCGCCTCACAGGTAAGCGGAACCGTAATAAAGAAATACGGGCTTCCAGTATCGGAAAAGGATACCAAGGCAAAGGTCCTCACATACAGCTACACTGATGAAAGGGCTGATTTCTATGCCCGCAACCCGCATCCGGACAAGCTGGGATACTTCGAATACGACCTCGTACATCCGAAGGGTGTCATCGAGGGCATCAAGGTCGGAGCTCCGGGCTGGGTAAATGCGGAGAACAGCATCGCCGCTGCGGCAATCTGCCTGCAGTACGGTCTCGAGCCTGAACAGATCAAGGCCGGCATCGCCACCTTCGAAGGAGTCAAGAGAAGACTCGAGGTGCATCTCAATACGGAAAAACTCTCATACATTGACGATTACGCCCATCATCCGGCTGAACTCGCCACGGCAATCTCGTCTATGAGGGACATCTTCCCCGGAAGAAAGCTCACGGCCATCTTCCAGCCTCACCTCTACACCAGGACGAGGGACTTCGCCGCCGAATTCGCAAAATCCCTCAGTATGGTTGACAAACTCATCCTCCTGGACATCTACCCTGCCAGGGAGGAGCCTATACCTGGAGTGACTTCCGAGATCATCTTCAAGGACGTAACCTGTCCTGAAAAGGTAATGGTCAGCAAGGAGAATCTTATGGAATACCTCGGCAAGGAGGACATCGACGTGCTCGTAACCTTCGGAGCCGGAAACGTCGACAGGTTCATCGAACCTATAACTGAAATGCTCAAAAACAGGCTTTAATGAAAAAAGCGCTCAGAATAACTCTGCTGTCAGTCCTGGCAGTCGTGACAATTGCGGCCACAGCCCTTCTGTATATGGGCAACAAGGCGGCAAGGCAGGTCACGACCTGTTCGGGCAAGATCCGCGTGGAGTTTGCGGATGACTACAGATTCATCACTGAGCGTGATGTCAGGACGGCCATAAAGAAAGAATACGGCACGCTTGCGGGCGTCAGGATCGACAGCGTGGACCTTGCGAAGGTCGAGAGAATCGTCGAAAGGATCAGCGCCGTCCAGAAAGGAGACGCCTTCGTCACCAGGGACGGCTACCTCAACGTGATGATCAGCCAGCGTGAACCATTCCTCCGCTTCCAGAAGGGGCAGACGGGCTTCTATGCCGACAAATCGGGATACATCTTCCCTCTCCAGGACAGATATACCCTGGATGTTCCCCTGGTTGAAGGAAACATTCCGATCCAGGAAGAAGGCCGTTTCAAGGGAAGGCCGGACAGAGAGAGCGAAAGAAAATGGCTGGACAGGATAATAGATATGGTCAGCTATATGGAAGACTCCAGGGAATGGAAGGACAGAATCGTACAGATTCACGTGAACGGAGCTGAAGATATGATTCTGGTACCGAGGAAAGGAAGGGAGAAATTCATCTTCGGAGGGCCCGGAGGCTATCAGGCCAAATTCGCCAGAATGGAGAAGTATTACAGGTCCATCGCCCCGAACTACGAACCGGGATACTATTCAAAGGTGGACGTAAGAGTAAAAGGACAAGTAATTTGCAGGAAATAAACATATGAAAGAAGAAGAAAGACATATCGCAGCATTTGACCTGGGCACGGCAAAGATCGCCCTGACCGTCGCAAGAGTATATCTTGACGACATCCAGATCATATACTACAAGGAAGTGCCTTCCGACGGAATCCGCAACAGTTCGATCTTCAATCCGATCAAGGTTGAGAAGCCGATCAGAACTCTCGTGAAAGAGGCGGAAAAGGAGCTCGGCATCAAGATTACCCAGGCCGTGATCGGTATGCCGCGCCACGCCGTACGTATGGAGACGGCTACAGCCAGGGCGGACAGGGACGAGAACTCCTGCATTTCACAGGAGGAGGTCGACAACCTCAAGAGTATGGCTATCGACAGCTATCCTCTCGATGACGCCAAGAATGAATTCCTCTATGGTTCAGTCGCACAGTCCTTCTCCACGGAAGAAGAATTCAATCAGATTGAATCCGACATCGTAGGAATGGTGAGCCCGTTCCTCGAAGGAAATTTCAAGATATTCATCGGCAAGAAGAGGGCCGTTTCAAACATTGATATGGCTTTCAACAAGCTTGGCATCGCCATCACGAAGAAATACTTCGTGCCTGACGTGACCG
This sequence comes from Bacteroidales bacterium, assembly GCA_024689985.1. Classification (GTDB taxonomy): domain Bacteria; phylum Bacteroidota; class Bacteroidia; order Bacteroidales; family UBA932; genus Cryptobacteroides. The sequence goes on from JAILCZ010000098.1 coordinate 10,439, forward strand.
CCAAGGCCGTGCTTACGAACGACGAGATGGAGAATGGAGTCGCACTCATCGACTTCGGAGCCGGCGTCACTTCCGTAAGCATCTACAAGAACAAAATTATGCGCCACTATGCGGCGATTCCTTTCGCCGGCAGGAGCATAACCAACGATATCAGGAACGAAGGCGGTCTTTCCGAGAGCCTTGCGGAGAACATCAAACTGGCCTTCGGAGCCCTTATGCCTGACAAGCTCCAGACCCTGAGCGAGAAGATCATCCAGATCAACGACGAGAACGACCTTCCAGTAAAGCAGGTTGCAGTCAAGTATCTTTCCGAGATTATGACGGCCCGCACGAAGGAAATCTACGATGCCCTGCTCTACGAGATTCAGGAAAGCGGATACGCCGACCAGCTCGCAAGCGGAATCGTCATCACCGGAGGCTCGGCGTCTATGGCAAACTGCAGCAATTTCCTCAAGGAAATGTCAGGTTACAACGTACGCCTCGGATTCGCCAGGAAATTCTTCTCTTCAGACGGAATCCAGGGAATCGGAGAAACCAGCGCGACTGTCTGCCTCGGTATGATTCTCGCGGCAAAAAGAGATATGCTTCCTAACTGCACAATCCTCAGCGAAGAGGGC
>JAILCZ010000002.1 GCA_024689985.1 Bacteroidales bacterium
TCAGTTATCGTGAGGTCTGTCCAGTTGATGTCGTCCTTTTCTTCGTCGGCATTTGTCCTTTCCGTACAGCCTGATATCGCTAAGATCAATAATGACGCTATTATTGAAATGTGTTTCATCCCACTAAAAATGTATGAAGATCTGGAATTTGACGTAGAAATAGTTTCTGTAGAAGGTGAACTCGTCTTTTCCGCTCGTCGGCTGATACTGCATATAAAGGGTGTACCAGTTTCCGTCCAGACCAAGGTCGACATTCGGGGTGAGAGTATAGAGTCCTCCGGCTCCGACGAAGGAGTTGAGCTTCTCGAAACTTGCAGGAAGGGATTTTTCTATGAGCTGGACTTCCGGAGCGGTTCCGGCTCCTGCCGTAGCGAATACTGATGTCCTGCTGCCCGGAACAGGGTAGTAGATTCCTTTCGCGAAGGCGTTGTAGTAGATTGACTGTGAGAGCAGGACTGCGTCTCCTCCGAAATTGAGGGCGATGTTGTTGTCAAACATCTTGAGTCCTGATCCTCCGAGGGTGAACATATTCAGCTTGGAATTCTCCCATCCGCCGAAGGTGTAGTAGATGTCGCCTTCATCGCTCATACTCTTCGTCAGGGACCTGTCGTAGGCGTCCACGATCCTGTATGTCAGGTGGCCTTCCACCATCCAGTTCTTCGGAAGTTCCTTGCTGACCGAAAGCTTTGCCGACAGGTCAGGGAAGTACTTGGTCGCTCCCAGTACCTGGATGGAGCCGCTCCAGCCGTGGTTGAATTCCTGTGTCCATCCGGCTCCGGCCTGTATGCCTATTCCTCCTGGAACCTGCTGCTCGAGCTTGTCCTCGTTGGATGTCATATCGTCGCGGCCGGCATAGTTGAATACGAATTCTCCGGTGCCCCTTTTCGTGAACTTCCTCTGATAGTTGACTCCGGCATTTGCGGATATGATGTCCTTGTTGCCAGGTCTTGCCCGCTGGTATTCTATGGCGAGGATGTTCCTGAATTTCTTCTGTATGAAGCCCTGGAGCTTCTTGTTGTGTACGAATCTTTCGTCCTCTGAAGGCTTGAAGTGCTTCTGATAGACTACGGCTGAGTCATACTGGTGCCGGCTTTCATAGATGAGGCCCTTGATGTAGAGAAGGTCGGCGTCTGTAGGTTTGAATGCCAGTCCGTCATCCACCACGGTCATAGCTCCTTCGTAATCCTTTGCCTTCCTCATTTCTAGGGCCTTGGCCGCACAGAGGCCTGCGTACTGGTTTATGAAAGTTTCTTCGGTAGGGTAGAGCTCGAGTCCTCTGCGTATGTAGAAGGTGTTGTCAACACCTGTCTCGGCAGCTGCGGCGGTTCCGTAGATGTAGAGCTCCTTGGCATCGCTGTATCTGATCGCTTCGTCGATTACCGGGAGAGCCTCCTCGTATTTCTTCTGTTCCATCAGGGACTTTATGTACGGGATGGCTGTCTCCGTGTAGGCATCTTTGTCGTCAGCCGTCCCGAGAATGGCGAGGGCCTGCTCGGGTTTGCCGCTGAGGACGAGAAGGTTGGCCTTCTTCTGGGCGTACATAGGGTCCTTTTCGTTCAGGGCGTCGATGGCATCGTCATATTTCTTGAGAAGGGTGTAGCAGACGGAAAGCTTGCTTGCCGCACTCAGTCTGATCTGTTCTTCAGTAGACTCGTTGGCTGCGAATTCCAGAGGGTTCAGGGCGTCGGCGTAGTCAGCCTTGTCCATCGCCTCGGTTCCGATCCTGTAGTAAAGTTCGGCGAGTTCTTCGCGGTTGTCTTCGTTCTGAGGGTTGGCCTTGTATATTTTGTAGAGGACATCGGCGGCCTTGTTCTCGTCGCCTAGGCTCTTATAGACCACATACTCCTTGTAGGCTATGCTTTCGTTGTATGGGTTACGTTTCTTGTAGTCTCCGATGTAGTAGAGGGCGTCGTTGTAGTAGCCTCTTGAAATGGCCGTGTTGACGAGGTAGTTGAAGGATTCTCTCGAGTGCGTGCGCTCATAGACACGTCCGTAAGCCGTATAAGGGTCATTTGCGTTGGCGTAGGCTGCGAGGTCCTCCTGTACCGTGGCAATGAGCCTGTCTCTCTGCGGGCTGCGCGGCAGTTCGTTGAGGAAGGCAAGGGCACGGGTGTGCTCTCCCTGGGAGCATAGGATGTCCGAATGCTTTTTTACCAGATCCATATTGCCGGTTTTGCGGGCTCCTCTTCCGGATACCTCCTTTGCCTCATCTATTTCACCTCTCTGCAGAAGAAGGTTGGTCAGGCGAAGGTAGTTTTCTGAGTTGTCAGGGTCGAATTTGACAAGTTCCCTGGTGCTTCGGATTTCACCGTCCAGGTCTCCTGTCTTCTTCTGGGAAATGGCCTTCTCCTCAAATCTGTATGCCGCTTCCTTTTTGAGGAGGGTGTCCTCGGGGTAGATTTCCTGCAGACGGATAAGGAGTTTGTCCGCTTCCACGTCATTGTGGAGAATCCTGTAGATGAGAATTTTCTTTTTCCATAGGCCTTTGCTGTAGGCATTGGTTTCCAGGAGTTCGTTAATGTAGCAGATTGCGCTGGAATAATTCTGTGTCTCGAATTCTACGTTCACGATCAGTTCCCTGGCGTGAGTGTTGCTGGAATCTTCAAGCAGGGCACTGTGGAGATATCGGCGGGCATTCCTGTAGTCCTTGATATGGTAGTAGTACCATCCGTCAAGTTCGAGGAACGGAGACATAGTTCCATAGTAGGGTCTTGCCTCGTCAAGCATATATTTTCCCGCTTCCCATCGGCCCTCGCGGAAGGCCTGCCTGATGGCGTACTCATAATGGTCCGGAGTATGGATCTTTGCTTCTGTTTCATTCGGGCAGCCAAGCAGGAAACATACTGTCATTCCGAGTATTATAATGATTCTTCTCATTATTTCTTGTGTCCTTTATGCTGCATATCACCCCAGACGGCCCTTGTCCTGAAGATGTAGTTGCCGTATCCCTTGAGGGAGAAGAAGGTGATGAGCGGATGGTACATAAATGGCTCCAGACAACCGGCTACGAGGAGCTTGAGGTAACTCTTGACGTGGTTGTATGATCCACCCTGAATATAGTCGTAGAAGATGATGAGCATTGACAGCATTACGCTGAACAGGTAGATTGCGCAGAGCATTATCCAGAATGAGCCCCAGTTGATACCGCCTGTGAAGATGAGGTAGACGAGGGAAATGACACCCAGGGCCTCGATGATAGGAGCGATGAACTCGAAGATGATTTCATAAGGGAAGGTGATCATTCCGAGCTGCCTGTAGTGAGGCTGGAAGGCCATCTTCTTATGCTTGTCGATGAGCTGGATAAGACCTCGGCCCCAGCGGGTCCTCTGTCGGTTCAGGGTCTTGAGGGTAGCCGGTCCTTCTGTCCAGCAGCAGGTGTGCGGAATCTGCACGACGCGGTATTCTTTGTTGAAGTCGCAGCAGTAGCCTATCATTCTCCAGAGCATATCCATATCCTCGGCGAACGAGTCGTAGGAATAACCTCCGGCTGCAACGACGACTTCCGTGTTGAACAGGCCATAGCCTCCGGATACGTTCGGCATCGCGTTGAGGTTTGACCATCCCATCTTACCGATGAGGAATGAACGCTTGTATTCGAGGTCCTGGAAAAGCGGGAATGGCTTTGAAGATGGCCTGAATTCAAGTACTTCTCCTTTATCGTTGACCGTGAATCCGTTGGAGATGCTCATCGTTCCGGAAACGGCGATGACTCTCTCGTCCTGGAGAACAGGGAAGATACATTCGTATATGGCATCCTTCGCAAGAAGGCAGTCCGCGTCAGTGTTTATGAAGAACGGGTTCGTGACGACGTTGAGGCCTCCGTTGATGGCGTCGGCCTTGGTACCTCCGTTCACCTTGTCAACCACCGTGAGCTTGTTGAATTTCGGGTTGAGGGACTTGAAAAGTCGCTTGAACGGCTGGCAGTGCACTTTGTAAACGTAATCGTAAGGAATTTCTACCAGTTCGAAGGCCTCGATCATCTTTTCGAGAGTCTTGTCCTTGGAACCGTCGTTCACGATTACGACGTCGAAGTTCGGATAGTCCTGGGAAAGGAGGGAGTTTACGTTGTCCACAATCGTGTTTTCCTCGTTGTAGGCACCGGCTACGATGGACACTCCCAGTGTGTAAGGTGAGGTGTCTATCATACTGCGGATGTATTTCTTTCCCCATTTCTGATTCTTCTTGGCCTGCTGGTCGGCCATAATGATCAGGATGACGTAGGTTATGATCAACGACATCGAGTAAAAGAAAACGAGGTTTCCGTAAACGTAAAGAAACGCGTTTATCATTAGTGTAGTTCGTATATCATTTGCAGCGCACCGATGGAGTCAATTTTCTGCATCAGCGTCGCAAGTTCTGGGTCGGTTGTTTTCTGTTGAAGGAGGACAAACTGATAACGTCCTTCCTTGTTGTTGTCATAAAGACACTTAAGTGCGATTTCCTTGGTGTCCTTCGAAGGAGAGTTTTCGTATGCCTCCTTGAAGAATTCGTTGTATTTGTTGTTCTTCGGAACGGAGAGGGCTTTGATGATCTCCCTCTTTGTCTCTTCGATCTGTTCCGGATACATCTTCATAAGCCTGTCGTATGTGGCCTCGGAGTTTACGAGGTGTACGGACTTGATGGCTGATTCGCGGCATTTGTAGCTCTTTGACGTGAGGAAGGTAGGAATTTCGGATTTCTCTTCATCCGTTCCGAAATAGCCGACCTCGTTGATCATGAAACTGGCCGCATCCTGATTCTTGAGGTTATTCGCCAGGGTTATGAAGTTAGGCATCTTCTTGTTCTGGGCCTTCATCCAGGCGAAGATGTAGTGAAGCATCATAGTGTACATTGAGGAGCTGTTCTCCTCGATGTCATCCATAAGGAATTTATATGGGTCGTTGATACCGCAGACGATGAAGCAGAGACGGGCCATCAGTCTCGTGTCGTAGTCTCTGTGGTTGACGTAGTTGGCGAGTCGTCCTTCGGATACCACAAGCTGTAGCATCGCCATCATCTGGAGGGTGTTGAACACGTCGTGGTTCTCGAGAAGGCTCTTTTCGCAGTATTCACGCACGCCGCTCACCGTCGCCAACATCTGCAGGTTCGGGAAATAGGCAAGTTCGGTCAGGTCGGTTCGGATGGATACCAGAATCGGGATGAAATATTCGGCTTCCTCCTTCACTCCGTCTTCATCCTCATTGTCGCATCTTTTCAGCAGTTCAAGCATACTGGATGCCGACATCGTATCGCTCATCAGAATCTGCCTGAATGTGTCTGAGTATTTTTCGTCAACTCTGGCCTGGTGTTTCAGGTGGCGGTTTCTTCTATAGACTCGGAAGCTGAAGACGAGACCCAGGATGAGGAGGGCGATGATACAGCAGCACACGATTGTATAGGCCACTGATATCTGCCAGGACCAGCCTACGAAATGATTCTGCATAACGAACCAATAATATCTGAGCGTATCCCACCCGTAGAATCTGATGTCTTCCATTTTTGTTAAGTCATGCGTCTTTAAATGCGGACAAAAATAGTTATAAATTATTGTTTGTCAAAAATTTGCTTTCTGACATCGCTTGGCGTTACTTCATAGTATGCCTTGAAACATTTGCTGAAATAATGATGTGAACTGTAACCAAGCCTGAAGGCGATTTCGGTGATAGGCAGATCTGTCGTCTTGACCATTTCCATCGCAATTTTCATCTTCGTCTTGTTCACATATTCATTTACTCCGAGTCCCGTAAGTGCCTTCACCTTGTTGTAGAGAGAAGAACGGCTCATCAGCAGAGACTGGGCGAGGAATTCCACATCCATATTCTGCGATTCCAGATTATCCTGAATCAAGTTGTTGAATTTGATGATGAACTGCTCGTCAACTGAAGCGAAGGTGTTTTCAACCGGTCCCGCACTTGTAGTGGAGATGCTCAGCTTCAGTCTCGCCTTCTCTCTGTTTATGAGAAGATTCTTCGCCACGGTTATCAGGAAGTTGTTGTCGAAAGGCTTCGGAATGTAGGCATCTGCGCCGATCTTATAGGCCTTGAGGGCACTTTCACCTTCCGTCCTCGCGGTAAGCAGGATGATAGGAATGTGGCTGATGTTGATGTCGTTCTTGAGTTCCGTGCAGAGGTCGAAACCATCCATGACAGGCATCATCACGTCGCTTATGACGATATCCGGTACTTCCGGACCTCTAAGGAAGTCGAGGGCCTCCTTGCCGTTTGCGGCTATCTGCACCATCTTGAATATCTCCGAAAGGGTCTCGTTCAGGAAGTCCGTGAGGTCGGTGTTGTCGTCAACTACGAGGACGGTCTTCTTCTTGAGGTCAATCTCTCCGTCTTCCCTGAGGGTCTGGTTCGAACTGATGCTTTCCTGAACCACCTGCTCAATTGGCTGGGCTGTGTGTTCGTCCGTAAGAGGCAGGTCGAAATAGAATGTGGAGCCCTTCGTGTCGTTGTTGAATGCGTTCATCGTCCCTCCGTGGAGGCTGATCAGTTTGTATGAGTAGGCGAGTCCGAGGCCTGAACCCTGTTCGTTCAGCTGGCCCTGGGCAAATCTTGTGAAGAGCTTTTCCTGCATATTCCTGTCCAGGCCAGGACCTTCGTCCTTGACTGAAACGCGGACTATATCCTTGGATGTCTTGTGGATTGAAACCGTCACCGTCGAGTTGGAAGGAGAGAATTTCAAGGCGTTCATCAGCAGGTTGGAAAGCACGATGCGGCATTTCCACTTGTCGAACCAGACTCTGAGGTTTTCACAGTCTGAATTCATCACGAGGTTGATGTTCTTCTCTTCGTATTCGTTCTTGAATTCTCCTATGATGTCGGCCGCCCATTTCTCGATTTCCGTAGGCATCTTCCTCAGGGCGTCGCCGGATGCGTTTATCCTGTTGATGTCCAGCACCATATTGATGAGGTCCACCATATTGTGGACGTGTTTGTAGATGCCTTTCAGGGAGGTCGACACCTTCGCGTCCATCTCTCCGCTCTTCTCGAGAAGCCGCTTCAGAGGGGCGTGGATAAGTGTCAGAGGGGTGCGGATTTCGTGGCTGACATTGACCAGGAACTGAATCATCTGCTCGTTGTCAATCTCCTTCTGCTTCAGCAGGGTCTGTTCCAGCTTTTCCCTGTTTCTGGCTCTCATCTGGTCGATAATGAACCAGGAGACTATGCCCAGGAAGGCAAAAAGTCCGAGGAGGAACAGGGGATTCAGATAGAACGGAGGCATAACCCTGAACGACAGGATCTCCACCGGCTTGTTCCAGGAACCATCCTTCTGGAGGTATGATGCCATCATCTTGTATTTTCCCGCAGGAAGGGGAGGAAGCGGAGTCACGTCGTAGTATGTGGTGAATTCGCCTGAAATCTTGCCTATGAACTCGTATTTGAAGAGTTTCTGGGTGAAGAGGTCGTAGTGGTCGAGTCCGATGTGGATGTCGAACGATGAATAATGTCCTTTGACCTTCGTTTTCTTGCCTGGCCTGACCTTGATCCGTTCTCCGTTAACTACGGCTTCGACGAGGGAAATCTTCGGCTGTTTTACGATGTTCTGGCTCAGGTCCTTCGGAGCCACGGTCAGACCTTCCGGCCCTCCCATCAGCATATATCTGCTTTCGTCCATCGTGGACATCGCGTTGATCTCGTTATGGAAGAAGCCGTCGCCTTCGTCGAAGATTTCATATCGTCCGGTTGCTGCCGTATAGCAGAACAACTTGTTGTCGGCTGTTATCCAGAGCCTTCCGATGTTGTCGAACTGAATTCTTGTAATGCGCTGGAGGATAGGACCTTCCACGAGGTCTGCCTCGCAGGTTTTCGTATTCAGGGTCTTGAGGCCCATAGTGGTACCAAGCCAGATTTTTCCGTCGTAATAGTCTCCGGCATTGTTCTGACTTGCTGAATCGTTGTATATCCTTCTGATCGTCTTTCTCTGACGGCTGATCTCGAAAACTCCGTTCTTGTTTATTGCGTAGCAGATGTCATCGGATTCGTAGATTATGCTCAAAGCCCTGGTCCTTAGTCCGTCCAGACTTTTGTACTGCACGAATTGTCCGGCGCTTTTGTCATAGACGTGCATTCCCAGGCCGAAGAAGAAAATCTCGTCTCCGACCTTGTGGACGAGGGTCGTGAAACCTGACATAAACTCTTCTTCGTCAGTTTCTTCGTCTTTAAGAAGGAAACGCTTGATGTGTCCTGTGCCTTTGTTGAATAGGAACAGTCCTTTTCCGTAAACGGAAAGAAGCAGGTTGTCCTTGTCGTATTCGGTGAGGGATGAGATCTTGAATTGCTTCGTCTCCGGATAATGCTTGAACTTGCCGCTTGGAATGTCGAATTTGTTCACTCCCTCTCCGTCTGTTCCGAGCCATACCGTCTTGCAGTCCTTCTCTTCAAACATTGACTGGATGGCGTGCCCGCTGAGCCCGTATTCTGATCCGTATTTCGCTGCGTGGAAAGACCGTATTGGCGTTTCCCTGATGGCGATGATTCCGAATTTCACGCTTCCTGCCCAGATGTTGTCTTTGTTGTCCAGGTAAAGGGTGGTGAATGAGTTGGTCGGAAGGGTATGACCGGCCATCTCCTTCTTTTCTGCAAGCGGAGTCACCTTTTCGGTATATGGATTCAGAGTCAGTATGCCGTCGCCGTCGGTGGCAAGCCACAGCTCGTCATAATATTCCATCATATCGAGGATGAGGTTGCTCGTAAGCCCGTTTTTTTCTGTATAGCTGTGCAGGGTCTCTCCGTGAAGGTCAGTGCAGAACAATCCTTTGTGATATACGCTGAAGTAGATTCTGTCCTTCCATTTGATGGCGCTCAGGAAAATCGGCTTCCTGCCTTTTCCCGTCCACTTGATGAACGGGATCATCTTGTCGGAAGACTTAGAATATATATATGGTATGTCATACCTGCTGACTATGAGCAGGTCATTTTTTGACAGAGGAATGAGGTTTGTCAGGTCTATGCCGTGTATGGCATTCTTTATTTCATTGAAGGTGTTCTTCCTTTCGTCATAGATGAAGATTCCGTCGCTTCCTCCGAATATCATTTTGTCATCCCATTCGGTAACCTTCGTGAATGAATGGGTGGTTATCAGGTTGAAGCTGTCGGTCTCCCTGTCGTACAGGGACACTCCTTTTTCGGTGTTTACCCATAGACGCCCTTTCTTGTCCACGTGAAGGGCACTGATGTATGTTCCGTTTATTGGGGTGTTGTCCGTCTCCGTGTCGATGTAATTGTAGAAACGGTTGTTCTTGAAAGCATTCAGGCCGAATTTCGTGCCAATCCAGACACAGTCAGTACTGTCTGATGTAATGCATATTATGCCTGGCTGGGAGAGTCCGTCAGACGTGTTGAGATGTTTGTAATTGAACCAGGTCTCTGCTTTCAGAGAAACAGACACAAGGAGTAATATTGAAATAAAAAGGGCTTTGAAAAGTCTTTTCATTTGGGGGCCGTTCGAATTGGTTATTGCAGGTACAAAAATATCCAAAAATTTAAATAAAAATGCACTAAATGGCATTTTTGGACAATTTTACCCCTAAAAATGTACGGAAAGGAAGGTTCTTGCCCGAGGATATGTATACCTTGCGCCAGATTTGGAAACCGAGCCATATCCCCAAAACTTAAACTGATTGTAATGGCCGGTTTCTCATAGTGTATTAGTTTCCATAATTTGGTTGTTAATAATAGGTTACCGCATTCCGACGAGAGTCGCAATGCGGTTATTTTTGTTGTTTTGCACGAAAAGGCCTATCTTTAACCGTTAATTCTTGCGGATGGATAGCAGTTTATTGTATTATGATATAGCTTCGGAGGTCGAAGCTTTTTCAACCAAAAAGGAATCGGTTTTACCTTATACAGTCACACAAATGCATCAGGTTCATAAAACGAAAGTGGGCCTGGTAGACCGTGCAGGTATTGACCGTTCTGAGCTTGATGGCTTTGATGCTCTGATAACCAATGTAAGGGGAGTGGCCATCGGTGTCAGGTCTGCAGACTGCCTTCCTGTCCTTATTTATGATCCTGTTAACAAAGCCGTGGCCGCTGTCCATAGCGGTTGGAGGGGAACCTGTCAGAAAATAGTTTCAGTAGCCCTTCTGGAGATGGCTAAGAATTTCGGAACGAAACCTATGGATGTGAAGGTCGTCATCGGTCCTGGCATCAGCGTGGACAGTTTCCAGGTAGGAGATGAGGTGGCTTCAGCCTTCAAAGAAGCCGGTTTCCCGCTTGAAAAAATCTGGTCTTTCCGCGGACCTAAGGTCCAGGGTTCCTGCGAAGGCGGACATCATATCGATCTTCGCGCCGCAGTCAAGTTCATTCTTGCCGGAATGGATGTTCCTTCTGCCAATATCTACGACTGCAACATAGACACATTCACCAATCCGGAGTTCTTCTCCGCCCGTCGTGACGGCCTTTCCGCAGGCCGCATCATATCTTCCATTATGCTCAGATAGGGGATTTCGTCGGTAAAATCTCCGGCTTCGTCGATTCCTTTTTCTATTACGCACGAGGACTTTTAGCTTCGCCGTTGATTTTGAAAAAGGAATTTATGAGAAAATTCATCATTACAATCTTGGCGGCTGCAGCTGCCGCAGTTTCAGTTTCTGCCCAGACCTCCAATGTGTGGTCCCTGCAGGATTGTCTTGACTATGCCGTCGAGAACAATATCCAGATCCGGCAGAACAGGAATACTTATCTTTCAGGGCTTGAGGATACCGAACAGGCCAAGGCCTCTCTCTTCCCGTCTCTTACTGCCAGTTCTTCCCAGGGTGTGACGAATTATACCCTTTCGGATGATCCTTCCACGAAATATACGGGATCCTATGGTCTAAATGCGGATATGACCCTCTATAGCGGGGGTAAGCTCCGCAATGCCGTCAAGCAGCAGGAAGTCCAGAACGAGATTGATTCCCTTTCTGTCACTTCCAGCATCAATGACATCAAGATTGCCATCATCCAGGCCTATATGCAGTGCCTTTATGCACAGGAGGCCGTCAAAGTGAACGAGAATACGGTTGAATTGGCGCAGGCTCAGTATGACAGGGCGGTGGAGATGAAGAATGCGGGTTCTCTGAGCAAGGTGGACGTAGCCCAGCTCGAAAGCCAGCTCTACAGCGACCAGTACCAGCTTACCGTCGCCAAGACCAGCCTGGATTCTTATCTGCTTGCTCTCAAGCAGCTCCTTGAACTGGATATCCTCGACGAAATCCAGCTTTCAGGTGCGGAGGCGTCCGAGGAGGATGTGCTCCAGCTCATTCCGGAGAAGACGATTGTCTATCAGAATGCCCTTGCCTATCTTCCTGAGGTGCGCAGTGCAGATCTTTCAGTGACTTCGGCGGAGCTTGCGCTCAAGACTGCCAAGGCCGGCTATTCTCCTACCCTTGGCCTCAGCGCCGGTGCGGGTGCGTCGAATATGTCAGGCACGGGCAATAATTTCACGACTCAGATCCAGAATAATTTCAACCTGAATGCAGGTCTTACTCTAAGCATTCCGATTTTCTCAAACAGGAAGAACAAGACAGCCGTGAACAAGGCAAAATATACTCTTGCCAATTCTGAACTTACGAAGCTCAATACTGAGAAGACCGTTCTGAAGGAAGTGGAGTCCACGTATCTGGATGCCGTTTCTGCCCAGGCCCAGTATGTTTCCGCAAAGCAGCAGGAACAATACGCCCAGACCAGCTATGACCTCACCAACGAGCAGTTCAGTCTCGGTATGAAGAATATTGTTGAGCTCATCGAGGCCAAGAACAATCTGCTGTCGGCGAGCCAGTCCCGCCTTCAGGCAAAATATATGGCTCTTCTTAATCTGGAAGTGCTTGATGTTTATCAGGGTAAATAATAAATGACATATACAATGAAAAAGAAAATCATCATCGGAGCAGCCGCTGTCGTAGCCTTAATGGTGGCCTGGGTGGCTCTCAAGCCGTCAAAGAAGGCTCAGATAAGTCTTGAGACGGCTCCTGTCACCAGAATTGACGTTACTAATTCGGTTACCGCAACTGGTACCGTGGAGCCTGTCACGGTCGTGGATGTGGGTACTCAGGTATCCGGCATCATCGACAAGCTGTATGTGGATTACAATGACGAGGTGAAGGCCGGCCAGCTCGTGGCTGAGATGGACAAGGTGACCCTTCAGGC
>JAILCZ010000004.1 GCA_024689985.1 Bacteroidales bacterium
GATCCGCCTCCGTCCATATTCAGGGCATACTGCGGATTGAAATGCTTCACGAGGAAAAGGGTGAGTTCCTTAGCGCTCATTCCCTCGCCGATTCCGGCCCTGCGGCCGTCAACGCAAAGCAGAATGAGATGGTTGTCTTCAGTCTTGGCGACAGCCGTACGAGGATGCCTGACGCCCTGATGACGGGCAGGATCCTCATATTCAAGCTTAAGAATATCCTCCTTCGTAAGAGAAGGATTGACGAAGCGCTCCCCTACAGGATCAAAATTGTCAATAAGCATAGGTGCGCTCGTGAGGATATTCAGGTCGTGCCTTGACTTATAGAATTCACGTTGCTGCTTTATGGATTTTCCTTTTCCGTCAAAAGAAATTCTCACGTCTCGGAAACCGTCAGTATAAACTGCTCCCTCACTTTTCCAGTTCGGAACCGGATCGTGGAAGACGGTGTTATAAGGCATATCCGAATATAGAGTGCCATTTACCTTAATCACTACTGAGCTGGGTTCATAGGCAGCATTTACCGCAGCGATGGCATCGTTTCTGAGAAACACGTCTGAAGTAGGCACTTCCGGATTCGAATAGGAGAATCTGAGGGCATACTTCGGGTTGTTCAAGTCCAGGTCAATAACGAAAACCTGCTGGGCAACGCCGGAAATCTCATCAATACCTGAGAAGGTATAATAGACGACGCCGTCCGCAATGTTTTCTACTTTCCAACCATTGCCAGGTGCTGGAGCGGCAAAACCAATCCAACACCTGGTTACGAATAATATTACTAAGGATAAAATTAAAGTCTTTCTATTCATTCTTTAAATCACTTTCTGACGATTATGAAATGCGTGTCTCTCTTACGTTCTCCTGCGTGGTCGTAAGTATCGTTGTCGCAAGGATAATTCACTACGTGTGTAGTCGCATCTCCCTGACCTTCCACACACAGGGTGCTCGAGCCGCCGCCGTCCATATTCAGGGCATACTGCGGATTGAAATGCTTGACCATAAACTTGGTTAGTTCACGGCAGGACATTCCGGCGCTGTGAGTGTTTCGTCCATCGACGACAAACATAATAAAGTGATTATTTTCGGTAATTGCAACTGCCGTGCGCGGATGACGTACTCGCTGATGATGCTCCGGATTTTCTGCGGGAAGTTTTTTGACCGCTGCGTCTGAGATAGTATAATCACAGAAATTCTCTCCGATAGGCTCGTAGTCATACACGAGTATAGGTGCGCTGGAAATAAGATACGGATGTGTCGTCTTTGAAAGAGACATATAGTATTTTCTCTGCATTACAACGCTTTCTTCAACGGTCTTGTCCTTGAAGCCGGTAACGAGACCGTCTCTGAGAGGAGAGCCGACAAACAAAATCTTCGGAGACTGATGTCCATCGCAGGAGAATGCTGCTGAGCTCTTCCAGTTAGGGATACCCGTAGTTCCGATTGTCGTATTAGGGAGCATTGACTTGTCGCTTCCTCCGGACCTGATATAGATGGATCCGGCCTCATAGCCCGCATTCATCGTGACAACGGAATTGTAGGCTGAATGCACGTCTGAAGTAACCGCCTTGTTGGCCGTATAGGTAAGCTTGAGTTCATACTTTGTGTTGGAAAGGTCGTAGTCAATGGCAAAAACCTGCTGGTTGGTGCCGGTGATGTCATCCTTGCCGTCAAAAGTATAATAAGTAATGCCCTCGGAAACGACGGTGGATGTCCAGCCAGTTCCGGAAGGAGTTACGACCTTTCCCCTGTTGGCATCCCAAGGTCCTGATGGTGTTCCTGGCTGATCGCCAGGATCATCAGGCAGAGGATCCGGATCCACAGGTTCTTCCTGCTGAGGACCGGGAAGGTCGATAATGTCTTCCTTGCCCACGCAGCAAGTCAGCGCGGGCAGGAAGAGTACTAATAATAAAATATTGAATAGCTTTTTCATTATTATTTATGAGTAGGTATATCGCTTGTGAAATCCCAGATTGTATTGTCCCAGCCAAGAGCCTCTGCTACCTGACTGAGGGTCTTTCCGTCAGCAGCCACCTTTCCGTGATAAGCGAAGGCATATGTACCTGCACCCTTCACGAGAGGTGTCGTAGCATCGGCATCCTCCTGGTCAAAGAAACCATAAGTGCCGAGCTCGGTATTCTTAGGACAGTCAGTGAATGTCATTCCAGGCTTTCTTACGCAACCCTTGAGAGTGTTCTTCACTGCTGTTCCTCCGACAACGGCTCCGCTGCTGTAATGCTCGTTGGAATCGGTGCAGTTTGAAACAAGGGCTCCGTTCCAGGCGATACAGTTCTCGATGACATTGCCAGGAGTGAGGTTGTTGCAGTTGTTTGCATTTGATTTGCTTCCTGCAACAGCACGGCCGACGATACCACCTAAGATGTACTGTGTCGTCACGTTCATCGTAGAGTAGCTGTTCTTGATTGAGCTGCCTGTTCCGACGAGGTCACCGCAGATTCCTCCGCAGATAGATGATGTAGAAGTGATGCTTCCGGATGTCCAGCAGTCTGACACTTCGACTCCGTCACCCTTGTCCGCACCGAAGAGACCGCCGCACATCTGACCGGCAGAAACGATGGTCACGTCTGCTGAGCTCTTCTTGATCACTGCTCCGTTGCAGGTTCCGAACATACCTCCGGCAAGATTGCCTGAAGTATGGTTGATGGTTCCCTGAACCTTGGTGTTTTCAACCGTACAATGATATGTTCCGACTCCGCCATATCCTCCGAGGATACCGCAGTTCTTTACGCCAGAATTGATGACGGCATCGGTGAAGGTTACGTTCTTGCAAGTTCCGCAGAGAACGCCGAAGAAGCTAGGATAAGTAGTGGCGCCGCAAGTGAAGTTCTTGATAGTATGGTTGTCGCCATCGAAACTGATGAGCTTGTCGTATGGGCTTGCCGCATTGAGTGGCTCCCAGTCAGTTACTCCGGCCATATCGATGTCCGCAGCAAGCTTGAAATATTTGGTCTCACCTGCTACGAGGTCACTCTGCATATAGAGGAGTTCGGAGAGGGTCTTGATGATCCAAGGACTTTCCTCCGTACCCTTGCCGGCAGAATAGTGGCTAGGCTCGTGCCAGCCTGTCTTGTCTGTCTTGAAGGTGTTGACCTTGCCGCTCATAAGGACTGCAGCATTGCTGAATACGATGTCCTTTTCGAGATTCTTGGAACCGAGGCTTACAGACAGCACCATTTCCGTTCCGGCAGGGATTTCAGCCGCATTGCAGGATGTGGTCATCCACGCTTTTACAATATGGTTTGCGTCTGGCTCCACATTGGAAAGGTTGAGTGAAAGCTTGCTGGCCTTCGTGTCTCCGTTGCCTTCATAGAAGAGGGCATCCTGTGCGGTAAGGGTGATCGAGCTGACTGCAGTAACGGTATCAGGCACGGCGATTTCGAATTTCATCACGCCAGTCTGGCTGAGAGTTCCTTCGTGCTCCTGAGCCCAGGCATCGCTGAATACGAAGCTGGTATAGTCATTCACATCTACAAGGGCTGCCTCATATTTGAGGTGGTCGATATTGTCGTTCCCGTCCTGAGTCTGAACCGACCACTTCGATGACCCGATGTTTTCATTAGGGTAATAGATTGTGAAGGTCTCGCCTTCTACAGCCTTTCCTACGAATTCAGCAACCTTAGGGGTGAATCC
>JAILCZ010000047.1 GCA_024689985.1 Bacteroidales bacterium
GGATGCCATTGTCAAGTGTTGAAGGATGGCGCAGTAAAAGGACTGCGGCCAGTCCCGCAGCGACGGCAGGAACGCGCGCCCACACCAGAGGGAACCGCTTCGGGGCGGAATCGGGCGCTGCGCCCTTTCGCATAGCGTGGAATTCGACAAAGACACTATCAGGGAGAGTCTCGTCGAACTCTTCCATCTTGTCTTTGACTATGTCTTACCACTTTCTCATTGGTCTTGTTCCTTCAAATAGCGTTTAATTTTGTCTTTCAGTTGTTTCCTTGCTTTCGCAAGGATGCTTGTGGAGCCCGTCTCGGTGATTCCAAGCATTCGGGCAATCTCCTGATGAGAGTATCCGTCGATGCAGTACATATTGAAAACGGCCCTTCTCATATCGGTCAGCTCTGAAATCCATTCCCGCAGTTTCTCCTTTGGTATCGCCTCCATCTCATCCTCGGTGGGCTCCGGAATGTTGTCCCGCGCCCAATAGTCCAGAGGAACGGTACGCCAACGATGTTTCCTGATCTGGTCGATGGCCTTGTTGATGGCAATCCTCCTTATCCATCCATACAGTGAGCCCTTTCCAGTAAACTTGTATGTATCAATCCTGTCGAGCGCCTGGTTAAGTGTTTCAAGCATAAGGTCCTTTGCTTCTTCCTCATCTCCCAAGTATCGCCTGCAGAGTGCATTCACCCTTACTGCATATCTTCTATACAGTTCATCCTCCGCCTTTCTGTCTCTCTGCGAGCAGTGCCTGGCCAGCGACTGCTCGTCCAGCTCTTTATACACTCACGTCTTTGTCTAAACTAACAAAGTTACACAGTTTTACGTAAAAGGCATTTCCACTCCTTTTTCTGCCATATAAACGTACCCTTTTCCGCAATGCGTCACTTCGGGCTCTCAAAAAAGAAGATTATTTATCATTTTAGAACTGAAGAAAACGAAGTTTGTTTGTTCAAATAAGCATATAAATTGTTAAACGATTGATAATCAATATAGAAATACATCTTTAACGAAGAGGAATATTAGAAGATTGTTAAAAGCCAAGGATTTTTCCTTGGCTTTTTTCTTATCTTTATACTCCTTAAATAATCGTTAACCTTATGAGAAAAACTGTTTTATTATTTCTGATCGCTCTGATCCCAAGTCTATTCCCCAGTCTGTGCTATTCCCAGCCTTATATGAAGAAAATCAAGGTCAAGGAAGAGATATACGTTCACAGTAAGACAGGATTCGAATTCCCGAAAGAAATCGGCTCATTCAATAGAGGGTTTGTCGTCGCGTTTGACAAAGGCAAGGAGAATATTGGAGTGACTTATGATGGTGGCTCTACCCAGGCTACGGTGTATGTTTCCAAATCTGATTTTTCATATGAAGACAGGCTGAAAGATCAGTTTTTCGAGAAACTTAGGTCGATTATGTATGTCTGGAATACAAATCCGATAGATGGTTTGAAAGTCGATATTTCTTGTATTTCAATGCCGTCGGGCAAATATAATTTACAAGGACTTTCAGGAAAGTTCGCTGCCAATGACAAACAGTCTTTGATAAGTATGTATGAATGTGGACATTGGATGTTTCAGATTAGAATATCTGATAGCAATCTGGAAACCAATCTCGATTCATTGGAGGTACAGCTGCGCAGCGCTTTCAATCCTGAGTGTCTGGTCAGCAGCAATCCTCTCGGTGAAAAGATTCAAATGAATGTTCAGCCTGCTGCTCTCGCCGATTCGTTGTTGACGGTCAGTGTGATGGCACAGGCTTTGGCCAAAATCGCCTGGGTGCAAAATAACGTGGATCCCGTTCAGTTGCAGGCCGGAATTCCGAGTATGAATCTGGAATATCAGCTTTACGGAATCGAAGGTGCCCTGGCTTTTGCTCTGGAAGACAGAGTCTCTTCTTCGGAATCTACAAGAGCAATGATTGGCTATCTCAAAGCTGTAAAAAAGGCGGGGTACCTGGAGGAGATGCTGAGCGAAAGAAGAAACGGATGCATCATAATCCCTGAGGGCACGGTCCTGGATTACGATGGCTATCATAAGTGGGCAAAAGACCATCCTTATAACGGAAATTTGCTGGATGGCTACGCTCCGCTTTCTAACGAGTAATTTTATCGGTCAAATAACGCGGCAGACCTTTCGGGTTCTGCCGTGTCTTTTTTAAATTTGTGCGTTTATTGATAATCATATGAGGGAAAAGATACAGAAATTCGGAAGAAGCCTAAGCGCGATGGTGATGCCGAATATTGGTGCGTTCATCGCGTGGGGACTTATTACCGCTATGTTCATTCCGGGCGGTTGGCTTCCTAATGAGAATTTGGCGAAAATGGTTTCGCCGATGCTCAAATATCTGCTCCCGACATTGATTGCCTTTACCGCTGGAAAAAATGTCAGCGGATATAGGGGAGGAGTGGCCGGAGCCGTGGCCGCTATGGGCGTGATCATCGGTACCGACACTCCGATGTTCCTCGGCGCTATGCTGATGGGCCCTATGGCCGGCTGGTGCGTCAAGAAGTTCGACAACCTTGTCAAGGGCAAGGTGGGCGCCGGCTTCGAGATGCTCGTGGATAATTTCTCCCTGGGCATAATCGCGATGCTTCTTGCAATCGCGGGATATCTTCTCATCGGAGATGTAGTGGAAGGTCTGTCGAATGCCCTTGGCACTGGTGTGAACTGGATGCTTAAGCATAAGCTGAACCCTCTTCTTTCCCTGATCGTCGATCCTGCCAAGGTGCTTTTCCTGAACAATGCAGTGAACCACGGCATAATGACACCTCTGGGAATACAGCAGGTGACCGAGATCGGTCATTCTATGCTTTTCCTGGTGGATCCAAACCCTGGTCCGGGCCTCGGAATTCTTCTGTCTTGCTGGGTGTTCGGAAAGGGTATGACCAAGCAGTCTGCTCCGGGAGCTGCTGTGATCCAGCTGTTCGGAGGCATTCACGAGATTTATTTCCCTTATGTGCTGGCTCGTCCGATTTTGCTTCTTCCTGTCATTGCAGGTAATGTCTGCTCACTCTTTTTCTTCACTCTGACGGATTTCGGTCTTGTCGCTCCGGCTTCTCCGGGCAGTTTGATTTCGATAATCCTGATGTCTCCGAAGGGCAGGACTTTGATTGGAATTTTGGGAATATTCATTGCTACGGCTATCTCTTTCCTGCTTTCCATTCCTATCATTAAGGCACGTCCGGATTTCCAGGGTGAGAATGAGAACGCTCCGGCGCCAGAGGATGGCACCCCGATTGAGCATCTTCCCGGTAAAATACGCAAGATTGTCTTCGCCTGTGACGCCGGTATGGGCTCCAGCGCCCTCGGCGCTACCCGTTTCAAGGCAAGGCTGATGAAAAGCGGACTGGCTTCAATAGCCTGCACAAACAGTGCAGTGGATCTGATTCCTGATGACGCTGATGTCGTCGTCTGCCAGAATCATATTGCAGACAGGGTTCACGGCCACGAAGTCGTGAGGATAACGAATTTCATCTCGGATCCTGCTCTCGATTCGCTTCTGGAGAGGTTGTCGAATGCTTCGGTAAATGATGAAGCCGAAGAAAAGACTGAGGAAAAGGTTGACGAAAATGAGTCTGGAGTACTTAGGCTCAAGAATATCCTTACAGGTCTTCCTTCCGAGTTGAAGGAGGATGCAATTCTAAGGGCTGGACATATGCTGGAGGCTTCGGGCTATGTGGATCCTGGCTATGCTGAATCGATGCTTGAAAGGGAGAAGAATGCATCCACCTATATGGGAATGGGACTTGCCATTCCTCACGGAACCTCTGAGACAAAGGCACTTGTGCGTGAGTCCGGAATTGTAGTCCTGCAGTATCCTGACGGAGTGGATTTCGGGGATGAGAAGGCCCGTCTCGTGATAGGTATTGCCGGTGCAGGGGATGCTCACCTGGAGATTCTGGCCAAGATCAGCTCCGCACTTGATGATGAGGATGTGCTTGAGAGGCTCTCTGTCACGGGTGATCCGGAAGAGATCTTTAAAACACTGATATAATAACTGATATAATTACTTATACAATATGACTACTGAGAAAGTTGTTGTTACGGCTCCTAATGGACTTCACGCAAGACCTGTAGGGGAGATTGTGAAAATCGCCAAGTCTTTTGCTGATTCAGCTGTGACCATTTCATCCGGAGAGAAGACTGTCAAGGCTACCAGTATGCTCTCAATCCTTTCTCTCGGACTCAAGAAGGGCACCGAGGTTGAGGTCTGCGCCGAAGGCGGTGACGAGGCTGGTGCCGTAAAGGCCCTTGTGAATTTCATTCAATCTGTAACAGAATGATCATAAAATCAGGCACATCCATTCCAGGTTATGGCTCTGGTAAGGCTTTCAGGCTTTGCTGTGGTCAGGTTGCCGGTGCTCCCGTTTTGGACATTGACGAGGCGTTCGAGGCCGAGCAGGAAAGGCTTGCGGCCCTGTCTGGGGAGAATGATATTTTCTCAGCTCATCTGGAGATTCTCGAGGATCCTATGCTCCGTGATGCCATTGATGAGCATATGGAAGGAGGGAAAAGTCCTCTGGAGGCTGTCGCCTCTGCCTGTGAGGAGATTGTTTCGATGTTCTCATCGATTGAGGATGAGTATCTCCGCTCGAGGGTGGATGACGTGAAGGATGTCTGCCGCAATCTCGAGTGCAGGCTGGCCGGAAATACCTCCGATGCGTTTGATATTCCTGACGGCTCCGTGGTAGTGGCTGAGGAAGTATTCCCGTCGGACACT
>JAILCZ010000063.1 GCA_024689985.1 Bacteroidales bacterium
TACTCCCTCTACTATTTTGTAAGAAAGAATTTCAGCGTCGCGATGCCGGCTATCGAAGCCGAACTCGGAATCTCCAAAGCACAGCTGGGTATATTCCTTACCCTCAACGGAATCATCTACGGATTCTCGAGATTCCTCAACGGAATGCTCGCAGACCGTTTCAGCAAGAAGATAATAATGGTCCTCGGACTCGGACTCTCGGCGATGGTCAACCTTTTGATCTGCTTCAGTCCGAAGATGGACGGCATAATGAACCTGCTTGACGCAGAAGGAAAGGCGACCCTCGGACTCGTCTATCTCATCGGCGGCCTCTGGGTTGTGAACGGCTACCTTCAGGGTATGGGCGTTCCTCCTTGCCTCAGCCTCCTTGCCAACTGGATCCGTCCTTCACAGCTTGCCACAAGACAGTCCGTATGGAACGCATCCCACTCCCTCGGAGCAGGTTTCGTAGCGGTTCTCTGCGGCTGGCTTCTCAGCAAATATGGGTATTCAGCCTGGAATCTCTGCTTTGCGGTTCCTGCCGTCATCGCCCTCGTCGGCATCCCGGTGATCCTCATCGGCACCAAAGACAAGCCCGCTCAGGTCGGGCTTCCGCCTGTGGAGAAAATTGACGCTATGGAGAAGGGCGAAGGCCAGGTAGAAGAGGTCAAGGACGCCAAGTCAGACGACATCAGCAACTTCCAGTACAAGAAGGTGCTCAGCAAGATGGTCTTCAAGAATCCATACATCTGGATTCTCGCCGGAGCGAACTTCTGCGTTTATGTAATCAGATTCACCATTCTCGACTGGGGTTCTTCATTCCTTACACAATATAAAGGTATGGACATCTCCCAGGCAGCCTCAATCGTAGCTACGTCCGAGCTCATCGGAGGTATCCTCGGAATGCTGATCGCAGGCTGGGCTACCGACCATCTCTTCAAGAGCAAGGCTCAGTGGACCTGTCTTTTCTGCACCATCGGAGCGACCGCCAGCTTCTTCCTATTCTGGAAAACTCCTAGCGTCGCCGTCAGCGTAGTATTCCTTGTCCTCTCGGCATTCTTCATCTATGGCCCACAGGCCCTTCTCGGAGCCTGCGCATCCCTTCAGGCCACCAAGCGTGCCGCAGCTACGGCCAACGGTATCCTTGGAATCGTGGGCTACCTCAGCCCTATCGTCTCAGGCGCCGTATTCGGAGTCCTCGCCGACAAGAGCTGGGATCTGGTATTCCTCGTTTCCGTAATCTTCGGAACCATCGGCTGCGCCATCATCGCAATTATGTGGAGCGCTCCGGCGAATGGATATGCGAAACTTGAGAAGGTGCTCGCAGAAGCGAAGGAAGAAGAGGCAAAGCTCGCAAAAGAGTAAAAGACCCTTCAAATAGCGTGGTAATAGCGACGGAATTGTAAAATCCGTCGCTTATTGTTTTTTATTCAGCCCATATTTGGGTATGAAGATAAAAGACACATTACTCTGCGAGCAGCCGAGAGAAAAAATGGCATCGCTGGGCGTCAGGAGCCTCAGCAATTCCGAGCTGCTTGCGATAATCCTGGGAAGCGGAACGCAGGGAGCGAATGTCGTGGAAGTATGCAACGACCTGCTCAACTGCAGCGGCGGCACACTCGCAGGCCTTTCCGCAATGACTGTTGAAAGCCTGAGCTCCGTAAAGGGGGTCGGCAGGATAAAGGCTCTGAAAGTCGGGGCGACAATAGAGCTCGGAAGGAGGTTCTGCTCGGAGCAGAGTCCGCAGACGGAGGCTATCATCGGTCCGAAGATAGTCTATGACATAATGCTGCCGATAATGAAGGGCCTGGACAAGGAAGAATTCTGGATTATGTACCTCAATGCCAAGAACAAAGTGGTGAAAAAGGAGAAACTCAGCACCGGAGGCCAGTCCTCAACGGTGATTGACGTGAAGATCCTGTCCAGGAGGGCTCTTGAGACCAGGTCGAGCGGAATCGTGATGGTCCACAACCATCCGTCCGGAGACCCGACGCCGAGCAAGGCCGACATAAAGCAGACTGAATCGGTGCACAATGCTCTGAAAACCTTTGACATATGTCTTCTGGACCACGTCATAATAGGGAACGGAAGGTTCTTCAGCTTTGCCGAAGAAAAGACCTTCGAGGAAGAATAATTTTTGTGAAAACTAAAGTTATGACTACATTTGTTTTTCGAATAACCAATTCGAAAATCTTATGAAAGTCATCAACCTTGGCGAAGGAGACTCAATTCTCAACACTTACATCGCAGAAATGCGCGACAAGACTGTCCAGAAAGACAGCATGCGTTTCAGAACGAATCTTGAAAGAGTAGGTCACATCTTCGGCTATGAAATCAGCAAACAGCTTCAGTACAGCAAAAAAGATGTAGTAACCCCTCTTGGAACGGCAGTTATGTCGACCTATGACACCAAAGTCGTTCTTGCTACTATCCTCCGTGCAGGACTTCCTCTTTACAAAGGCCTTCTCGACTGCTTCGACCACGCAGAAAACTGCTTCGTCGCAGCATACAGAAAATATGACAAGGAAGGAGACTTCCACATCAATACAGAATACATCACCTGCCCTGACCTCACGGGCAAGACTCTCATTCTTGCAGACACGATGCTCGCCACCGGTTCTTCAATCGAAGTTGCATTCAACAAGATTATGGAAGACAGCAAGCCGGAATACATACATCTGGTATGTCCTATCGCCAGCATCTATGCAATCGAATATCTCCAGAAGCACCTCCCTTCAAACACGACACTCTGGACTGCTGCCGTGGACGAGGAGCTTACAAGCCATTCATACATCGTTCCGGGACTGGGCGATGCAGGCGATCTTTGTTTCGGAGAAAAACTCTAGAGTTCTTTGCGGAGTCTCGCTTTCGGAATGTTGAGCTGATCGCGATACTTCGCAATTGTACGACGTGCGACCTTGTAACCGAGTGCGACCATCTTTTCAACAAGTTGGTCGTCGGTAAGAGGTTTTCTTTTATCCTCTTCGTCAACGCTTTTCTGGAGAGCCTTCTTGAGTTCCCTCGTAGAGACCTCATCACCCTCCTGATTCTCAAGACCTTCCGAGAAGAAATACTTCAACGGATATATACCGAAATGGGTTTCGATATACTTGCTGTTCACAACTCGTGATATGGTGGAGATGTCGAAACCCGTTTTTTCAGCTATGTCCTTCAAGACCATAGGACGGAGATGAGACTCGTCTCCGTCAAGGAAATAATCGTGCTGATAATCCAGAATCGCCCTCATCGTGCTGTCAAGAGTGTTGTAACGCTGCTTGAGGGCCTCTACGAACCACTTTGCCGAATCCATCTTCTGCTTCACGAAGGTTGCGGCCTCCTTGAGCGAGCGGTCTTTCGTAGCCTTGGCCTGGTCCACGATGTCGGCATATTTGCGGTTGATCCTGAGTTCCGGGATGTTGAAGCGGGGCATTGTGAGTTTGAGTTCCCCGTCCTCCACCGTAAGGACGAAGTCAGGAACCACCTGCTGAGCCCTGTCATTATAGGAGTCGTCAATCTGTCCTCCCGGAGAAGGGTTCAACTTCACGATAGCCTTTATGACTGCCTTCATTTCCTCTTCCGTAAGTCCTGTACGGGCCATTATCTTCTGGAAATGCTTGTTTGAGAACTCCTTGAAATGATGTTTCAGGACTTTCTGCGCATTGACCACGGCGTCCGTCTGCTTCCTGCGTTCCAGCTGGAGAAGGAGGCATTCACGAAGATCCCTGGCGCCGACTCCGGCCGGATCGAAATCCTGGATGACGTTTTCCAGAAGGTCCGTCACCTCTTCCTCGGTCGTTTCAATGCCGGCGCGGAAGGCGATGTCGTCCACCAGGCTGTCTATGCCGCGGCGGAGATAGCCGTCCTCATCCAGGCTGCCTATGATGAAGGCGGCCACGTCATACTCGTGCTTCGTGAGATGACGGAAGCCCAGCTGGTCCATCAGGCTCTGGGTAAAGCTGTCCTTTACGGAGAAAGTATTGTAAACAGGGGTTTCATCCTTGCCGTGATTGTTCACGCGCAGATTATATGAAGGAATAGGATCATCAGGGTCCAGCTCGTCGATGGAGATATCCTTCGGCTCATCCGGATCATCACTTTCCTTTTCCTGCGGGGTGTCGTCAAGCACAGGGTTCTCCTCAAGCTCAGCCTTCACCCTCTGCTCCAGTTCCATAATAGGAAGCTCGATGAGCTTGATCGTCTGGATCTGAAGAGGCGATAATTTCTGAGTCTGTTTGAGTTCTAGGCCCTGCTTGAGCATAATCTAGTACATCTTTGGATAATTGATGTTCGTCTCAACGACGAATGCGGACGGATATTCCGCAAGAATCTGGTTGAGGAAACGGGTAACCTCCGACTTGTCGCGGAAATCGCCGACATAAACCCTGAATTCAGGGTTTGCATAGAATCTATAGACCTCGATTCCAGGATACTTCACCTTGAAGCGCTCAACAACGGTCTCAGATTCAGAACGTGCAGTCTGCCTGCTCTCGGAGAAGATGCTGATCCTGTATCCCTTGAGCACTCTGTCCGGATTCGCAGCCCTCCACTGATTCATAGCGGAGGCGATTGAAGAGCTCTGCCTTACATTCACGAGGGAGAAGATGTTTCTTCCGATGAGCGTCGTATCCGCATAGGATGCCTTGACACGCATCAGCGAATCAGCGCTGGAAACATTGTCTGCAAAGTCCTGCGCATAGGCGCAAAGACCTGCGAACATAGCCAGTATTATGATAATGTATCTTTTCATCTGTCCATTAGTTTTTGCAGAGGATAGTTGTCATACGCGAGATTCTTCCTGACGCCCTTTGCCTTTACCGTGGCTTTTATGTCAGCGACATAATTGGAAGGATCCATATCTGAAATTTTTCCAAGCAGGCTGAAAAGCGAAAATCCCTTGTCCAGTTCGAGGTTGCAGGTAAAGTCATATTTTTCCGTACATCTTCTCTTCACCTTGACGGGGCCACCCGTCATAGTGAAAAAGGCCTCTCCGGATTTCTTCTCCTTGACCACGGCCTCGAAAGTCTCCACGGTGAAGCCCATCGTCGGATTGTCTATTTCCATTTCAAGGGCAACGTCAACTGACCTTAGTCCGGCCGGAGTCACATTATTGACCTTGAAAGACGTAATTTTTATTTCCTTCGCCTTTTCAGTGAAGTTGCAGCCCTGAGCAAAAACCAGCGTCAGAACGGCCGCAATGAGGATAAATAACTTTTTCAACAGTTTTGGAATGTTTCTTGTAGCAAATATATAGAAAATTCTTCTTATCAGGAAAATCCCTATCTTTGCACGGACCAATTAAAAGCAAGAGACGTGCCATCAAACAAGAAATTATATATTGAGACCTACGGTTGTCAGATGAATGTCAATGATACCGAGGTTATTTTCTCCATTTTAGCAAAGGAAGGTTACGAAAGGACCGAATCTATGGACGAGGCGGACATCATCCTCGCAAACACCTGTTCTGTAAGGGATAACGCCGAACAGAGAATATGGGGAAGGATTGAAGTCTTCAACCTTCAGAAGAAAGAGAGACCTGGGGTCATAATTGGAATCGTAGGCTGTATGGCTGAAAGACTCAAGGACAAGCTCCTGGACACCCATAAAGTGGACCTGGTCGCAGGTCCTGACTCATACAGAACTCTTCCGAAACTCCTCAAGGGAATCACGCCGGACACGCCGGCCATCAACGTGATGCTCTCCCACGAAGAGACTTACGGAGACATCACCCCTGTCCGCATCGACAAGAACGGAGTTTCCGCCTTCATATCCATAATGCGCGGATGCAACAACGTCTGCTCATATTGCGTCGTACCTTACACCAGAGGTGCGGAGCGCAGCCGCGACCCGAAGACAATCGTCCGCGAGGCCTGCGACGTGTTCAGCAAGGGATACAAGGAAGTGACCCTTCTAGGACAGAATGTGGATTCATACAACTGGAAGAGCGAAGACGGCAGCGAAAGCGTGAATTTCGCACAGCTGCTTGAGATGGTGGCCCAGGTAAGCCCGGAGCTCCGCGTGAGATTCTCCACCTCACATCCGAAGGACATCAGCGACGAGGTCATCGAAACGATGGCCCGCTACGAAAACATATGCAAGCATATCCACCTCCCTATCCAGTCCGGCAGCGACGCGATGCTCAAGAAGATGCGCCGAAGCTATGACCGCGAATGGTATATGGGCCGCGTGAACAAGATCCGCAGCGTAATGCCGGATTGCGGCATCACCACCGACGTGATCGTAGGATTCTGCGGAGAGACGGAGGAGGACTTCCAGATGACGATGGATGCCTTCAGAACTGTCTGCTACGACTCTGCCTTTATGTTCTACTACTCAGAACGTCCGGGCACTCTCGCATCCAGAAAATACCCAGATGACATCGACATCGAGACGAAGACAAGACGCCTCAACGAAATAATCGCCCTCCAGAACGAATGCAGCCGCAAGAGCAACGAGAAGGAAATCGGCAAGACCTTCAAGGTCCTCGTCGAGGGGCCTTCAAAGAAGGATCCGGACCAGCTCTGCGGACGCGCAAGCAACAACAAGATGTGCGTATTCCCGGGAGGCGGCCACAAGACGGGCGACTACGCCCTAGTGAAGGTCCGCGAATGCACTTCCGCGACCCTCATCTGCGACCTCGTCCAGTAGGACGGGGCACAGACACCCAAGACCACAATAACACTAAATACATATGCCTAAGTACATTCTAGCAATTGACCAGGGCACCACAAGTTCAAGAGCAATCGTGTTTGACCACGAGGGCAATACCTGTGCTGTGGCCCAGAAGGAGTTTACCCAGCATTTTCCACAGCCAGGCTGGGTCGAGCACGATCCGCGTGAAATCTGGTCATCCCAGGCGGCCGTAATAGCCGAATCAATAGCGGAAATAGGAAGTGACGGCAATGACATCGCTGCCATCGGAATCACAAACCAGAGAGAAACTACGATCGTATGGGACGCCGTGACCGGAGAGCCTGTCTACAACGCCATCGTATGGCAGGACCGCAGAACTTCGGAATTCTGCGATGAACTCAAGGCGAAAGGACTCACTGACAAAATCAGGGAAAAGACCGGTCTCATCATAGACGCATACTTCAGCGGAACCAAGATCCGCTGGATTCTGGAAAACGTTCCCGGAGCAAGGGAGAGGGCTGAAGCCGGAGAACTCCGCTTCGGTACCGTAGATTCCTGGCTGATCTGGAATCTGACCTGCGGAGAAGTTCACGTCACCGACGTCAGCAACGCTTCCCGCACGATGCTCTTCAACATCAATACCCTCGAATGGGACAAGGAACTGCTTGACCTCCTGGGAATTCCGGAGTCGATGATGCCGGAAGTCCGCTCATCCAGCGAAATTTACGGCAAGGCCAAGACCGGCCTGTTCGCGAACGAAGTGCCCATCGCAGGCATTGCCGGCGACCAGCAGGCAGCCCTCTTCGGACAGATGTGCACCCATCCTGGCTGCGTGAAGAACACCTACGGAACCGGATGCTTCCTTCTTATGAACACCGGCGAGAAGCCTATAATGTCAAAGAACAGTCTCCTGACGACTGTCGCCTGGAAGATAGGGGACACTGTGAACTACGCCCTTGAAGGCAGTATCTTCGTCGGAGGTTCGGTAGTCCAGTGGCTGAGGGACGGACTCGGAATCATCAAGTCCTCCTCTGAAATCGAAGCCCTTGCGGCCACGGTGGAAGACAACGGAGGAGTTTACTTCGTACCGGCCCTTACCGGAATGGGAGCTCCATACTGGGACCAGTATGCAAGGGGTACCATAGTGGGAATCACCCGCGGAACGACTGCAGCCCACATCGCCAGGGCCGCCCTAGAAGGCATAGCCTTCCAGACTATGGACATAGTGAAGGCGATGGAGAAAGACTCCGGGATGAAGCTCCGCGAACTCAAGGTTGACGGCGGAGCATCCCGCAACAACCTCCTGATGCAGTTCCAGGCCGACGTCCTCGGCGCCGAAGTGATCAGGCCGAAGGTAACGGAGACGACGGCGAAGGGAGCCTGCTATCTGGCCGGACTTGCCGTAGGATTCTGGGACAGCATCGACCACATCCAGCAGCAATGGCAGAAGGACAGGACATTCACCCCGGATACGGAAAACACGGACGCCCTCAAGAAAGGCTGGGCCGACGCGATTTCAAGGACATTGAGCAAATAACCCTAAGCATAAAGAAATGGAATACACTCTCTTACAGAAATGCATCTTCGAGCTTCTCGGAACGATGATAATGATACTTATGGGAGACGGAGTATGTGCAGCCGTCACCCTGAACAAATCCAAGGCACAGGGAGCCGGATGGGTTGCGATTGCGCTCGGATGGGGACTCGCCGTAATGTGCGGAGTCTTCGTCAGCCAGCCTTCCGGAGCACATCTCAACCCAAGCGTGACCCTCGGCTGCGCGCTCGCAGGCAAATTCGCCTGGAACGCGGTAGTGCCATATATGATTGCCCAGATGATCGGAGGCTTCCTCGGGGCAGTCATCGTCTATGCATTCTACAAAGACCACTTCGATGCTACGGCAGACAAACCGGACGCCATCCTCGGATGCTTCTGCACTATGCCGGCAATCGAGCATAAGACGAACAACTTCTTCAGCGAGATGGTGGCGACCTTCGTCCTCATCTTCACGATTCTATCATTCGGAACAGCAGGAAACTGTGCGGAAATTGGTATGGGCAGTCTCGGTGCCTTCCCTGTCACAGCCCTCATAATGGCTATCGGCTTCTCCATCGGAGGCACCACGGGATATGCGATGAATCCGGCCAGAGACCTCAGTCCAAGAATCGCTCACGCCATCCTTCCGATCAAAGGCAAAGGACCAAGCGGATGGCACTACAGCTGGATACCAGTTTTGGGTCCTGCGACAGGTGCCGCGCTGGCATCAGCCCTATTTTTGATTATCTATTAGATTTTCAACTACTTACCAATCCCCTTCCGTACCACGGAGGGGGATTGATTTTCTACGCACACAGAAAAAATCCCCAAAAGTAGTGATGAAAAAAGATTAAAATTACTAACATCTAATGATTTAGTTCATTAATGCTGTATTTTTAAAAAAATTTATATGATATTTGCCCGGTTAATACGAGTGAATATGAAAAAACGACTCCTGAACTTAACAGTTACAGTATTTTTATTCATACTTTCAGCATCCCTATCTGCTGCGACCAAGGATGATGGAACAATAAAAGGTAAGATTACCGATGCCGACACTGGGGAAATCCTCCAGTTTGCAACCGTAACAGTAAGTCCATCAAAACTTTACGCAACCTCCGACGCCAACGGCGAATATATAATCAAGAACGTTCCGGACGGAAAGTCAAAACTGCAGTTCCTCTTTTTCGGAATGGAGGCTGTGGATACGACAGTCACGGTCAAGCCTGGACAGGTTCTCACCCTCGACATAGCTCTCAAGGAAAGCAACTTCAGGCTTTCGGACGTCGTCGTGACAGCCCAGAAGAGCGAGGCCGGCAAGGCGACGGCATCCGTCATCTCCCGCCAGGCTATGGACCATATGCAGACAGGATCACTCAAAGACGTGATGGGACTTCTGCCAGGAGTCAAGATACAGAATCCGAACCTCAACTCTGCCCAGACGCTCTCCGTCAGGGACAATGCAGGTACAGCTATGGGTAGTCTGGGAACATCTGTCCTCGTGGACGGAGCTCCTATTTCCAACAATGCAAATATGCAGACCCTCAGTTCGACCATCAGCGGAAGTATGGCCGACGTCAATACGGGAGCAGGTTCAGCAGCGACAGGAGCCGACATCCGCACCCTCTCCACAGACAATGTCGAATCAATCGAAGTCATCCGAGGCATCGCTTCAGTTGAATACGGTGATATGACTTCCGGAGCAGTCCTCGTAAAATCAAAGGCAGGTCGCTCACCTCTCACGGTCAGATTCAAGACAAATCCGAACATCTATCAGGCCAGCGCAAGCAAAGGCTTCAACATCAGCAGGAAGGCAGGTGATATGAACATCAGCGGAGACTATGCATATAGCCGCAGCAGACTGGTCCGCGACAATATCTTCTATCAGAGAGCGAGCGTCAAAGGCCTCTGGTCGGTTTCACCTTGGTCAAGCACGACGACGAACACTTCCCTCACCCTCAGCTTCGGCAGGGACCGCGAAAGAAAGGACCCGAACACGGCCTACAGAGACCAGAGTTTCTCAAATGAGCTCGGAGTAAGGTTCAACCACAACGGCCACGCCTTCGTGAACAAGAATTTCCTCAAGAACGTCAACTGGCTCATTTCAGGAAGCTACGAAGACAAGCACTCGCATTACGAGTCAAGCACCTCGAATTCCAACAACCTCTACTCCACCGCAATGACGGACGGAGCAGTCTATACGAACATAGCCGGCCAGCATCTCTACATCTACGATACGACGACGGGATCTATGACCGACCAGGAAATCACCAATTCCGCATCAACCGGAATCAAGGGCACTATTCTGCCATATTCATATCCATACGAATACGACATCTACGGAAAAGAGGTCAATGTCTTTGCCAAGGCAAATGCCGACTTCTCAAAGACCTGGGACAATCTTACCGAGCGTCTTATGGTCGGAGCGGACTTCAAGACTGACGGCAACCTCGGAAAGGGAGCCGTATATGACGACGAATATCCTCCGTTCAGAAGCGTATCCAACACTTCATCAGGATACAGAAGAAGGGACTATTCCGACATTCCTTTCATCAACCAGACGGGCCTGTACATCGAAAACGGCCTGAACTGGAAGTTCCTCGGAAGGGAGGCGAACCTCACAGCCGGAGGTCGTCTGAACATAATAAACGATATGACGTCATTCGACCCGCGCGTCAATGCCAGCGTCGATATCTTCCCTTGGATGACCCTGCGCGCAGGCTGGGGTCTCTCAAGCAAGGCTCCGACCTCTATGTATCTCTATCCAAACGATGCATATCAGGATATGCTCAACCTGAACGATATGCACGTCACACTGGATGAGAGCGAGAGGCTCCTCATTGCCACCACCCACGTTTACAGCGCCGAGAATCCTGACCTCGAGATAGCCCAGAACCGCAAGGCCGAGATAGGCCTCGATTTCAAGCTCGGAAAGAAGATCAAGGCAGGAATCACATACTACGACGAGTATATGGACAACGGATACACGATGAAAACTGACTACCAGTGGTATCAGCACGACAAGTATTCCGTCGCCCAGACCAACGCCGGATCAACTCCGTACGTCCAGAAGGATACCACCTACAACCTCTTCTTCACGATGTACAAGCCTTCCAACAATCTGGTCGCAAGAAACAGAGGTCTCGAATATGAGGTGGACTTCGGCAGGATCGACGCTATCAGGACCAGCTTCTATATGAACGGAGCGTGGACCTGGGCAAGCACGATGAACGGAGGCTACAGTTACCTCTCCAGGGAGGTTCCGGGCCAGACTGAATACAACATCGGAGTCTTCGCCCCGGGAAAGACAAAGAGCTGCAACGAAAGCCTTCTTTCAACGTTCAGGATCATACACAACATCCCTCAGATCGGTTTCGTGGTGTCACTTACGACCCAGGTTTCCTGGTTTGACAAGGACTGGAACGAATACAACAACGATGACCAGCTCATCGGAATCATTTCAAGGAAAGACGGCCTCTTCCACGCCTTCTCTTCCCCAATGACGTTCGATGAGATTTCCGCAAGCGCCGATCCTGAAATCAACTATCTCACGACCGACCTTTCTGACAACAGGTTCATCGCCGAGAAGACAGACCCTTATGTAATCTTCAACCTCAACCTCACCAAGGAGATCGGAGATTCCATTACAGCCTCATTCTACGTGAACAATATCTTCAACAACCGTCCTCTTTACAGGTCAAAGGTTTCCGGCTCGATGTCAGAACTTGCGAGCGACCAGAAGATATTCTTCGGATTCGAACTTAAGGTAAACATCAAATAACAACACAAATGAAAAAAATCATCACTCTTGTCGCAGCAGTCGCTGCAGCAGCCTCTGTTTTCACGGCTTGTGACAACAAGGACGACGTAAAGACAGTGTCTGCAGTAATCACAGTTGACGATTCAGACATCGAATCTTCAGCAAAGGCTGAAGCTTACACTGTGACCCTGACCAACAACTCAACCTCACTGTCATACACAGTGCAGACAGAGAATTCAATCGCAACATTCGACGGCCTCGTACCTGGCGTATATTCAGCCACTGTCAGCGCTGAAACAGTCGTTGACGGTTTCCAGTACGTAATCTCCGGTTCAGTTGCATCAGAGAGCATCATAACCGAGGCTACGGCTATCACCGTAAAGGTAACAGCCACAAAGGCATCTGCCCTCATCCTCAAGGAAATCTACTACAACGGATGTACAGTCAAGACTCCTGAAGAAGCAGGTGACGACTACGGCGAGACCTATTTCCGCGACCAGTTCTACGAGATCTACAACAACTCAACGGAGACGGTATATGCTGACGGCCTCTGCCTTACCGACAATGGCAACTCTTTCGCTTCATACGATTTCTCAACGATCTACACATACGATATCGCAAATCCTGAGAATTACCTCTTCGTACAGACTGTCTGGACAATTCCAGGAAGCGGCACCGACTATCCTGTAGCGCCAGGCGAATCAATCATCGTCGCACAGTGGGCAACTGACCACAATGCGGAAAGCCTTGCAAACGGCAAGTCTATCAGCACTGCTTCAGCTGAGTTCGAGGCCCTTATGGGAGAATCTTCTACCTGGGACGGAACAGTCCTCACCGACAACGACGCCATCAATATGACAAGAACCGTCCTTGCAGGATACGCTGCTCCTCAGTGGCTCATCAGCGTTTACACTGCAAACATCATCCTCTTCAAACCTAGCGTAGAACTCAAGAACGAAGACTTCCTCGTAGCAAACGAGAGCAGCTACACCAAGGCACGCGAAATCCTCAGAAGCGACGTTCTTGACGCCGTTCAGTGGATGGAGCAGGAGACAGACTTCGCTGAACCTACACACCGTCGCCTTCCTACGGCCATCGACGCCGGCTGCAACTTCCTCACAGCTTACAACGGAAAGAGCATCGCCCGCAAGGTTGCCGGACAGAGAGAGGACGGCACATACATTTACCAGGATACCAACAACACCACGAACGACTTCACTATCGAAACTCCTGTGATGCGTCGCAACGGTGCGAAGATTCCTTCTTGGAACACCTGGGCTAACAAATAGTATTCTTCTATGAAAAGATTCACTCTAGCAATATTGAGTCTGTGTCTGGGCGTTGCAAGCGCCCAGGCTCAGGCCATTTATTCTCCGGCTCTGTCGGAGACCAATTTCCGAAACAATCTCTGGTTCAATTCAGAAAACGCGGCCGCAATGGCCTTCCGTCCTCTGGAAAAATACAGCGACCTTGACCTTTCGTTCAAGACGGACGAAGGGGAATTCCGCAGACAGACTGAAGCCAATTCATCTAATGACATCGGCATTCATACGAGCGGAAATTCGAAAATAGGACAGTTCAATATCTGGGGTGAATTCTCTTTCAACAATATCTTCGAAAGAGACCTGGCCTACAACGCCAGCCTCTTTGAAATACCTGAAGACTTCCCGTTCTTCCTCGCCGACACCGTAAGCAGCCGCTGGAACAAGCAGGTTTACGGAATGAGGACGAAGATCAGCAGCCCTGTCCTCTGGGACAAGGTATCCTTCGGAGCGGAGATCGGATACGAAACCAAAGTCGGAGCAAAACAGAGAGACCCTCGTACCACGACCTACAAATACGCGGTAGATGTCACGCCTTCGGCAATCTGGAAGATTTCAGACAGCCACGCCCTCGGAATCAACGGTTATTTCCTCAAGAGCTTCGAAAGGAGCGAACCCACCAATGTTGACGGAAGATACAACCAGAAGGTATATCTTTGCAGGGGCCTCGGTATGGCGACCACCGGAACCGTCGGCGGAAACAACGGCCTGGGAGTCTTCTACTACAAGGGACTTGACTATGGAGCAGGTCTTCAGTACAACTATACCTCAGGAATCGACATCCTTGCCGAAGTCACCTACAAGAACCGCAAGATGGATGTTTACGAGCAGCCTACCCTTCCGAAGAGAAGGGGAACCACCAAGGGCAGCGTAATTGACGGACACATCCAGATGCTCTTCGGAGAGAACAATTCCGACAAGGTCGATGCCAAGGTACATTACCGCACTACGGGAGGCTACGAGCAGGAGCAGACCTACGTACAGGAGCTGAGAAACCAGCACTGGCTCACGATTGCG
>JAILCZ010000066.1 GCA_024689985.1 Bacteroidales bacterium
GCCCTGAGCAATACTGGCAAGATTCAGTGGAGCTGGCACCTCTGGATTCTGGACGGCTTTGATCCTGTTGCAACGGGTCAGGTCTACACGGGAAATTCCAAGGCGCTTATGGACCGCAACCTGGGCGCTCTTTCCGCTGCCAAGGGTGATTCCCTAGCAAATGGAATGCTTTACCAGTGGGGCAGGAAGGACCCGTTCCCGGGCCTCCGATCAAAAGACAGCGGCAACACAGCCTTCGCTTCATCTCCTGTAGTTCCTTCGAAATATGTGACCACATCCTCTTATATTGGAAAGGTTGACTACACGGTTCAGTATCCTACGACTTATATCTGTGGAATCGGCGGAAACTATAATTGGAATGCGACCGAGCCGTCAGACCTCTGGGCCTCCAAGAAGACGGTTTACGACCCTTGTCCTCCGGGATGGAAGGTTCCTGACGCCAATACGAATACTTCCTGCTGGTCGAAGGTCCCTCGTGCCGTGGTCATTGACGAGGTAAACTGCGGAGTGGATCTCGCTGAATATGTGGGGCTTGACGAATGCTGGTATCCTATAGCCGGCTACAGGTCTTCCACCGAGGGCTCTGTCGAAGGAGCTCCTTATCTGTCTTTCTACTGGGGCAATTCCAAGAATGACTTTTACGCATATATGCTGGAATTCTGTCCTCCGGACCTCGCCTATGTCAGCAACTATACCTGTGCTGCCGGCGGCTCAATCCGCTGTGCAAGGGAATAAAAGTGTGATTTTTTTAACGGAATTGTGAAAATAAGTTTGGAGATTCAATTTCTTTGCCTATCTTTGCAATCCCGTTTGGGAAACATACCTGCTGGGTTCGTATAACGGTTAGTACCCAAGATTCTCAATCTTGTAATAGGAGTTCGATTCTCCTACCCAGTACAAAAGCAAAAACAAAAAAGACCTCGATTTTTTTCGAGGTCTTTTTCTTTGTATTTCCGGGAGCCTAGTTGATCTGGCTTTCTGCCATCATCTGAAGGTATGAAGCTCTAACGAGAGAGCAGGTATCGACCTTGTCCTGTCCGAGTTCCCAGAAGAAATAACCTCCGGTATTCTTTTCCTTCATATAGGAAACCTTGTTCCTGGCTGTCACCCTTCCGTTGTAGAAGACTCTGTACTTGGTGTTGCCATTGTCGTAGCTTGACGATGTCACCCAGGCTTCGTCGCCGTCAGGATCTCCGCCAAGGGCGACGATCTTTTTGAACGTAAGTACGGTTCCGCTCTGGGTTATGCCGGAAGGACGGCCGTAGCAGGCGATACCGCCAAGATACTTAGAAGCCGGAAGTCCTGATGTCGTAACATAGAAATCATAGGATAACTTGAGGAAGTCGAGGCTGGAATGGTTCCTCTCCGTAATGGTCGGATAGTTCTGGTTGGCAAAATCATCGTAGGTCATTACGTGGAACCAGTCAACGGTGTCCCAGAGTTCCTTTCGGTTGGCAATCGCATTTCTGTGGCCTCCGGAGTATTTTCCGGAATTGATTGCCATTGTGAGAATCTTGTTTGTCTCCGGCGCGTGCAGGATATTGCTGAATTCCTGCATAAGCAGCAGGTTGTTCGCTCCGGATCCGTCGCTGTCGGTAGGCCATTCCCAGTCATTGTCCACACCGTCAAGATCATATTTGTTGACAAGGGCCATAACAGATTTGATGAAAATCTTTCTGGTGGTCCTTGTCTTCGCCATCTCCTTGAATATTGATGAGGTTCCTCCGAAGCACAGAAGTACCTTCACTCCAAGGGCGTGGCAGCGTCTCGTGACTTCCTTGAGCTCTGTTTCGTCAGCTGATACGGCATAGGATGACTGGATGGTCGCAAATGCAAAACATACATAGTCCAGTTTGCACAGGATTGAGTCCGGCACTGTACGTATGTCCTGATAATAAGGAATGTAGCTGATGTGGTGGAACTTCGTGTTCTCAGGGGCGTAGTAGCTTGGACCTACGACTTCTGGAACGCCTCCGATGGTCACGCTGATGTTTTCGGTCTTGTCGTCAGCCGTCACATAGATCGTTGCGCTCTTGCTGATTTCAGCGGTGTTCTCTGCGGCTGTCGCAGTGATAGCAATCGAACGTCCGGCTTCTCCCTGACTAGGTGAGACTTTTACCAGATAATTGTTTGAAGAACGGATGTACCAATCTTTGTTGGTGGTGATGTAGAAAGTCTTTGTTCCTCCTTCGGAAGAAAAGTCCATCGATTCTGCCGTGATGGTAATGGAGGTCTCTTCTTCGACCGGGGTGTCCGGCTCTCCGTCTTTTGAACAGGCCGCGAAGGCCATTGCACTTGAAAGCAGTACGCAGACTGCGTACCTAAAATTCAAATTCATTTTTGTTTTAGTTTAGTGTTGGGTAGGGTTATTATTATGTGTTAAAATGTATTTGTCAAATACGCTGCAAGATAATTTATTTTATCTAATTATGTTTAAATTTGTGCGATTAATCGCGATTTAGAAAAAAATATGAACATCGAGCAGACTCATAAGGCTCATCCCTGGCATGGAATTGACCTGGGACCCGATTGCCCGGACGAAGTAAGGGCATTCATAGAGATCGTACCGACCGATACGGTTAAATACGAGGTTGACAAGGAATCAGGCTATCTTTCATTGGACAGGCCTCAGAAATTCTCCAACATCGTACCAAGTCTCTACGGCTTTTTCCCTAGAACTATCTGCGGCCCTAAGATGGCCGAACTCAGCAATAATCTTCTTGCAAGATACGACATCGAAGG
>JAILCZ010000070.1 GCA_024689985.1 Bacteroidales bacterium
TACGGAAACCAGATCGGACTTGCTACGACGCACGTCCGCGAAATATATCACGAGGGCTACACGGCAAAGAGACTTGAGGTCGGTGCCGTAGTAGGAGCCGTAAAGGCCGAGAACGTCAGAAGAGAGTCTCCGGCCCCTGGCGACGTAGTCATCCTCCTCGGTGGCCGCACGGGCCGCGACGGTATCGGAGGTGCTACCGGATCCTCAAAGGAACATACCGAAGAGTCTCTCGAGACCTGCGGAAGTGAGGTACAGAAGGGTAACGCGCCTGAGGAGAGAAAGATTCAGCGTCTTTTCCGCCGTCCTGAGGTGACGAAGCTCATCAAGAAGTCAAACGACTTCGGAGCCGGCGGAGTCAGCGTCGCAATTGGCGAGCTTTCCGACGGTCTCGACATCTACCTCGACCGCGTCCCTACCAAGTATGCCGGAATGAATTCGACTGAGCTCGCAATCAGCGAGAGCCAGGAGAGAATGGCAGTGGTAGTGGAGAAGAAGGATATGGAGCAGTTTATGGATTACTGCCACAGCGAGAATATCGAGGTTACCCACGTTGCCGACGTTACCGGAACTGAGAGAATGATTATGTACAACGGCGGCGAGAAGATCGTCGACCTCAAGCGTTCGTTCATTGACTCAGCCGGAGCGAAGCATTATGCCAAGGCTCTTATCGGAGCTGTCGAGGACATCGATCCGTTCGTCCGCGACATCGAAGGTGAAGACCTCAAAGAAAAGATCTACAACAATCTCCAGGACCCTAACGTCACGAGTCAGAAGGGTCTCATCGAGATGTTCGACTCGACTATCGGACGTTCTACCGTCCTTATGCCATTCGGAGGAGAGCTCCAGACTACCGAGACCCAGGTTTCAGTACAGAAGCTCCCTACTGACGGCTATACAGATACGGCCAGTATGATGGCCTTCGGATTCAACCCTTACATCTGCAGCTGGAGCCCTTATCACGGAGCAGCCTATTCTGTAGTCGAGGCTTGTACGAAGGTTGTCGCAGCCGGTGGTGCATACGAGAAGATGCGCTTCTCATACCAGGAATACTTCGAGCGCATGACCCACGATCCAAAGGTCTGGGGCAAGCCAATGAGCGCACTTCTCGGAGCACTCAAAATGCAGAAGGAACTCCACCTCCCTTCAATCGGAGGAAAGGACTCGATGAGCGGAACCTTCGAGCACATCAACGTGCCTCCTACACTCATTGCCTTCGGTATCACTACGGTGAATGCCAACAATGTAATCTCTCCTGAACTCAAGTGGGAGGGAGACAAGCTCTACCTCATCAAGCACACTCCTCTTGCCAACAGGATGCCTGACACCGACCAGCTCCAGAAGAACTGGAAGTTCGTCCAGGAAAAGATCGCCGACAAGAGCATCGTCGCAGCCTGGTCAGTAGGCTATGGCGGAGTTGCGGAGGCTCTCTGCAAGATGTCATTCGGAAACGCCTTCGGCGTGGACGTGAAGATGACGGAAGAGGAACTCTTCAACCTTAGCTACGGTAGCATCGTAGTGGAAGTGGACGGAGAACTCGATTACGAAAACGCACAGCTTCTCGGAACCGTGACCTCTGGCGAGGATGGATATCTCCGCATCAATGCGAAGAATGTCAGCATCTTCGACCTTATGGAAGCCAATCAGGCCAAGTTCGGAAGCGTATATCCTTACTTCAGCACTCCTGACCAGAAGAGAATCCTCCCTCAGGGAGCTGAAGCAGTCAAGCCTTTCAAGGCAAAGAAGGCTGACCTCAAGTACAAGGGCGAGAAGATCGCAAAGCCGGTCGCATACCTCCCGGTATTCCCTGGAACCAACTGCGACTACGATACCGCCAAGGCCTTCCGCAAGGCTGGCGCCGAGGTCAGGATGAGCGTATTCTGCAACCTTACCGAAAAGGATATCTTCGATTCAATCGCAACGATGAAGAAGAACATCGAGGAGTGCAACATCCTTATGTTCTGCGGCGGCTTCTCAGCCGGTGACGAACCGGACGGAAGCGGAAAGTTCATCGCCAATGTCATAAACA
Organism: Bacteroidales bacterium; assembly: GCA_024689985.1. GTDB lineage: Bacteria > Bacteroidota > Bacteroidia > Bacteroidales > UBA932 > Cryptobacteroides. The sequence goes on from JAILCZ010000070.1 coordinate 2,027, forward strand.
ACAAGGAAATCTCCGAGGCAATCAGCGGTCTCATCGCCCGCGGCGGCCTCATCCTCGGAATCTGCAACGGATTCCAGGCCCTCGTCAAGTCAGGCCTTCTCCCTTACGGAGAGACCGGCAAGGTGAGCGTAGATTCTCCTACACTCTTCAGAAACGATATCAACCGTCATATCTCTCAGATGGTCACAACCCGCGTAGCCACGACGAATTCACCTTGGCTCGCCGGTATGGAAGTCGGCCAGGAGTTCACGATTCCTGTCAGCCACGGCGAAGGCAAGTTCGTCGTCAAGGCAGAACTCGCGAAGGAACTCTTCGAGAACGGACAGGTTGCCTTCCAGTATGTCGATCCGCTCGACGAGAACACGACGATGGAATCGCCATACAACCCTAACGGCTCATACTACGCAATCGAGGGAATCATCAGCAAGAACGGCCAGATTCTTGGAAAGATGGGACACAGCGAGCGTTACGAGAACAACCTCTTCAAGAACATCGAGGCAGATCTCTATCAGCCGCTCTTCGAAAACGCAGTAAGATATTTCAGAGGCGAATAAATGGACACAAGCGATATCATCCACGATGGTGTTTCCATCAAGATCTACAGCGCTGACGAACCTGACAAGGTGGTAATCAGCTTTACCGATGACATCACGGCCTTCTACAAAATCAAGAAGGCTGTCATCAACGGCAAAGGAATCTGGTGCAACAACATCTCATCAATGATTTCCAGGGCCCTTCAGAGAGAAGGCATACCGACATACTTCATCCGTCAGCTCAACGAAACCCAGCAGCTCTGCTACAAGGTGGACGTGATCCAGATGGAGGTAATCGTCAGAAATGTCATAGCGGGCTCGCTTTCCCAGAGACTAGGCCTCGCCGAGGGTACGGTTCCCGCAGAGCCGATCATCGACCTCTGCTACAAGAACACCCGTCTGGGCGACCCTCTGATCAATGAGCATCACGCCATCGCCCTCGGTCTTCTCCGCAAGAGCGACCTCGGGAAGATCTACGAGCTCACTACGAAGATCAACAACGTCCTCGTGCCTATATTCAAGAGCATAGGAATCACTCTCGTTGACTTCAAGATCGAGTTCGGCCGTATGCCGGACGGATCAATAGTGATGGCGGACGACATCACGCCGGACAGCGCCCGTTTCTGGGACATCGAAACAGGCGACCGTCTCGACAAGGACCGTTTCCGCAACGACAGCGGCAGGGTGGGCTACGCCTACCAGACTGTATATGAACGTCTCAAGACATTGAACTTATGATAAAGGATCTGAAAGGACTTCACGAAGAATGTGGCGTTTTCGGCATCTGGGGAGTGCCGAACGCTGCTGAACTTACCTACTACGGCCTCCATTCACTCCAGCACAGGGGTCAGGAAGGCTGCGGCATCGTCAGCGTCGATGAAAACGGCACGCTCAGCAGGATCAAGGGCCTCGGCCTCGTGACGGAGGTGTTCAACAACGAAAACCTCGGCAAACTTCCAGGCAATATGGCCATCGGCCACGTGCGCTACTCCACGACAGGCGGCAACAACATCGACAATGTGCAGCCGTTCCTGTTCAAGCACAATGCCGGCGACTTCGCCCTTGCCCACAACGGCAACCTCGTGAACAGCAGACAGCTGCGCAAATACCTCGAGGACAGGGGAAGCCTCTTCCAGAGTACATCTGACTCTGAAATCCTCGCCCATCTCATCAAGAAGAGCGCAGGGGAGCGCTACCGTCCTCGCATCTATCCTATCGTCGAGGCTCTGAATATGCTCGAGGGCGCTTTCGCCTTCCTCATTATGACCCAGAACCGCATCTACGCCTGCCGTGACAAATACGGCCTCCGTCCGCTTTCCATCGGAAAACTCGGAGACGGCTATGTCCTCTCCAGCGAGACCTGCGCATTCAGCGTGGTCGGCGCCGAGTTCATCAGGGACGTGGAACCGGGCGAAATCGTGACGATCGACCATCACGGAATCCGCAGCACCAAATACTCGGAATACCAGCGCCACGCAATGTGCGCTATGGAATACATCTACTTCGCCCGTCCTGACAGCGACATCGAGGGCGAAAACGTCCACGCCTTCCGCAAGGAGACCGGCAAGATCCTCTTCGAGGAGGCTCCTGTCGATGCGGACATCGTGGTAGGTGTGCCGGATTCCAGCCTCAGCGCCGCCAGTGGCTATGCGGAGGCAAGCGGTCTCCCATACGAGATGGGACTAATCAAGAACAAATACATCGGAAGAACCTTCATCCAGCCTTCGCAGGAACTCCGCGACAAGGGCGTGAAGATGAAACTTTCTCCGGTGAAGACTATAGTTGAGGGCAAGAGACTCATCCTCATCGACGACTCAATCGTCCGTGGCACGACATCACGCCGCATCGTGACGATGCTCCGCGAGGCCGGAGCAAAGGAGGTGCACGTGAGGATCGCTAGCCCTGAGCTCCAGTTCCCGTGCTTCTACGGAGTCGATATCAGCACCAGGAAGGAACTCATCTGCTCGGACAAGACTGTCGAGCAGGTGCGCCAGGCCATCGGAGCCGATTCTCTCGCATTCATTTCGCACGGAGCCCTTTACAGGGCGGCAAGGAGGGCAGACCTCTGCCTCGCCTGCTTCACGGGCAAGTACCCGACAGAACTTTATGAAGGAAATAATATTTAACACAATACTATGGCAGTAGATTACGAAAAGGCAGGCGTTAGCCTGGAAGCTGGATATGACGTCGTTCGTCGTATCAAGAAGCACGTCAAATCAACGGACAGACCTGGATGTATGGGCAACATCGGCTCATTCGGCGGAATGTTCGACCTCGCATCACTCGGAATCAAGGAACCGATCCTCGTCGGCGGAACTGACGGTGTCGGAACCAAGCTCAAGATTGCTTTCGAGATGGACAAGCACGACACCATCGGCATTGACGCCGTAGCGATGTGCGTGAACGACGTTCTTGCACAGGGTGCCGAACCACTCTTCTTCCTTGACTATGTGGCCCAGGGAAAGAACATCCCTGAGAAGGTGGAGGCCATCGTCGCCGGCGTCGCAGAAGGATGCCGTCAGGCCGGCTGCGCACTCATCGGCGGAGAGACTGCCGAGATGCCGGGAATGTACGAGAACGGAGAGTATGACATCGCCGGATACACCACGGGAGTCGTCGAGAAGTCAAAGCTCATCGACGGTACCAAGGTGAAGGTCGGAGACGTCCTCGTAGGAATCGCTTCCACAGGTATTCACTCAAACGGATTCAGCCTTGTCAGGAAGATCTTCTCTGACGCAAAGCTCGACCTCCACGCAAAATACGACGAACTCGGCGGCCAGGTTCTCGGTGAAGTGGCCCTCACTCCGACCAGAATCTACGTAAAGCAGGTCCTCGACGTAATCCGTAACTGCGACGTACACGGAGTTGCCCACATTACCGGCGGCGGCTTCGATGAGAATATCCCTCGTATCCTCCGTGAGGGCCAGGGTATCTTCGTGGAAGAAGGCACCTGGGAGATCCTTCCGATCTTCAAGTTCCTCGAGGCTAAGGGAAATATCCCTCACAGGGAGATGTTCAACATCTTCAATATGGGAGTAGGTATGGTACTTGCCCTCGACGCATCAGAGGCTCAGAAGGCAATTGACATCCTTGCAAAATATGGCGACAAGGCAACCGTCATCGGAAAGGTTACCGACAAGCCAGGAGTTGAAATCAAATTGAAGTAAGAGATATGAGAGCACTTATCAGCGTAAGCGACAAGACGGGCGTAGTTGAGTTCGCAAAGGAACTCGAGGCCCTCGGCTGGGAGATTCTTTCCACCAGCGGTACAATGAAAATGCTCCGCGAGGCCGGAGTCAAGGTAACAAGCGTAAGCGACGTCACAGGTTTCCCTGAAATTTGCGACGGACGCGTAAAGACTCTTCATCCGAAGATCCACGGCGCCCTTCTGGCACGTCGTGACGTGGCTGACCATATGGATCAGCTCAAGAAGAACGGCATCGAGAAGATCGACCTCGTCTGCGTCAATCTCTATCCATTCCGCGAGACCATCGCAAAGCCTGACGTGACGATGGAAGACGCCGTAGAGCATATCGACATCGGCGGTCCTTCAATGCTCCGCAGCGCAGCGAAGAACTGGGCAGCAGTCACCGTGGTCGTAAATCCTGAGGACTACAAGACCGTCATCGACGAAATCAAGGCAACGGGAGACACCACCCCTGAGACAAGGCTCCAGCTTTCTGCCAAGGCCTACACCCACACGGCGGAATACGATATGGCAATCGCCACATATATGCGTGCGCAGGCTGGTCTCAACGAGAAACTCTTCCTCGAGTACGACCTCAAGCAGAGCCTCCGCTACGGTGAGAACCCTCACCAGAATGCTAAGTTCTACGCAACTAAGGAAAGCGTTCCTTTCTCTCTCGCCACTGCCGAGCAACTCAACGGAAAGGAACTCTCATACAACAATATCCAGGATGCAAATGCAGCCCTCAACATCGTCCGTGAATTCGCCGACACCCCGTTCTGCGTGGGTCTCAAGCATATGAACCCTTGCGGAGCAGCCATCGGAAAGGATGTGGTCGAGGCCTGGACAAAGGCTTACGAGGCTGACAAGGTAAGCATCTTCGGCGGCATCGTTGCAACCAACCAGGAAATCAACGCCGAGGTTGCGGAGCTTATGAAGCCAATCTTCCTCGAAATCATTATGGCTCCTTCATTCACGAAGGAAGCCCTCGACATCCTCACGACCAAGAAGAATCTCCGTCTCCTCAAGGTGGATATGTCTGCTGACACCAAGGTGAATATGCAGTATGTCAGCATGAACGGCGGTCTTCTCGCCCAGGATCAGGATATGACCACCAAGAAGGTCACCGCTGATATGTGCGTTACCGAGACAAAGCCTACCGAGGCTCAGCTCACAGACCTCCAGTTCGCCTGGAGAATCGTAAAGCACGTCAAGTCAAACGCAATCGTAGTTGTGAAGAACGGAATGACCCTCGGAGTCGGAGCCGGCCAGATGAACCGCGTAGGTTCCGCAGCCATCGCTCTCGAAGAAGCAGAGGCAACCCTCAAGGCTGAGGGCAAGGACATCAAGGCTGAAGGCCTCGTGATGGGTTCAGACGGCTTCTTCCCATTCGGCGACAGCGTTGAGACCGCAGCCAAGTATGGCATCAAGGCCATCGTACAGCCTGGTGGAAGCGTACGTGATCAGGAGAGCGTGGATGCTGCCAATGCAAACGGCATCACGATGCTCTTCACGGGAATGAGACATTTCAAGCACTGATTATGAGCAAGAAAGTACTTGTAGTTGGAGGAGGCGGAAGAGAGCACGCAATCGTGGATGCTCTCAGCCGCAGCTCCAAGGTAGAAAAGATATATTGCG
>JAILCZ010000085.1 GCA_024689985.1 Bacteroidales bacterium
GCATTGAGAGCACCGAATTCGGCCTCTGCATCGAATTTTCCTGACACGAGGAAGATGAAGTGAGGAGACCTCGAAGGCACGTTGCCTCCGAACTTGTCCTTATATTTTTCGAGTTTGTCCGGCTTCATGGTAATGCTGCCCCTGAAGTCGTTCCTGATGAATTCAATTTCCTTGATGTCTCCTGAACGGAACATCGTCTGAACCTCATCCCATTCGATTTTCTGTGGGTTTGCGCCGTTCTGCCTGAACAGCATTATTCCCATTGTGACAATCAGTATGAGATAAAGCCAGGAGAAATTGAATCGTATTTTGATGATCTTTCTAGGATCCTTGCTGTTCTCTGCCATAAGTTCGTTTTTTACTTCTCAGAAGTTTTCTTGCTGACTTTCCTGTCCTTGTATTCTTTTCTTGGAGCGTCGGCCCATAGAGATTCGAGGGCATAGAACTCCCTGTACTGTGTAAGGAAGACGTGTGCGACGAAATCGCCGTAGTCGAGGATTACCCAGAATCCGTTCTCAAGACCCTGCATCCTGAGAGGTTTACGGCCAAGTTCGGTACGGAGCTTGTCAACGATGTTTTCAGCGATTGCTGAGACTTTTGTGGTGGATTCCGCGTCACAGACTACGAAGAAATCAGTAATTGCGGTTCCAAGTTTTCTGAGATCAATGCCGACGACGTTGTTTGCTTTCTTGTCCAACATTGCGTCAGCGAGTATTCTTAAATCGTGTGTTATCATACTAAAGTTTAAATGCCTATTTTTGCACTGTAGAAAACAAATATAATAAAAATGCCTTTCATCCCCAATATTACGTGGTTCGAGACGATTGATTCCACGAACAGTGAAGCGATGCGCAATCTCTCTTCCCTAAAATGCGGTTCCACCTACGCCGCCCGTTTTCAGACGGCTGGCAGAGGACAGCGCGGCAACTCCTGGAAGAGCACTGCCGGAAACAATCTGACCTTCTCAATGGTGCTTAAATTCGGAGAGAACCTATCCCCGATTCCTGCCAATGAGCAGTTCTGTCTGAGCGAAGCATCTACAATAACCGTGCGGGACTATCTGACTGACAAAGGTGTCAGGGCCGTCATTAAATGGCCTAACGACATATATGTTTCAAATAAGAAAATCTGCGGGATGCTCCTGGAGAACCAGATCGGCCCGGGAGGCTTTCTGGCCAGTTCCATTGTGGGAATAGGCCTGAATGTCAACCAGACGGAGTTTGATCCGGGCCTGGTGAATCCTGTGTCTATGAAGGTACTGACAAAGGTGACATACGACATAGAAGCTGAGCTGGAAGATCTCTGCTCACGCCTCGCTTCCAACTTTGAACTCTGCGAAACTCCTGAAGGCAGGAAGGCTCTTCACGAAAACTATCTTGACGGACTGTACAGAATGGGTGTGACCTGCGATTATACCGACTGCAGGGATGCATCTGCGCTCAGGGGAAGAATTGTCGGAGTCTCCCCTGCCGGAATGCTTCAGTTCGAAACAAATGAAGGCAAACTCAAAGAGTTCGCCTTCAAAGAGATAAGTTATATTATCTAAATGTTTACTTCATTAATTCGATAACCTCTCGAGGATTGTCGGATTTGAACACTGCGCTGCCCGCGACCAGCATTGTCGCACCGCACTGCTTGAGGGCAGCCGCATTTGCCGGAGACACTCCTCCGTCCACCTCGATATCGATTTTGACTCCAAGCCTGTCGGCCTCGGCCTTTACAGCCTTGACTCTTTCATATGTTCCTTCTATGAACTTCTGTCCGCCGAAGCCGGCGAATACGCTCATAATCAGGATGAAATCCACTTCCGGCACATATGGCAGGAGTTTCTCGAGAGGATAGTCCGGATTGACGGCAATTCCCGCCTTCACGCCGTTACTGCGTATGAGGGCTATGATTTCCTTCGGATCCAGGCCGTCCCTGTCGGCAGCTTCGAGATGGAAGCTCAGGTAAGAGACTCCGACCTTGGCGAAACGCTCCACATATTTCTCCGGATGCACTATCATAAGATGGGCATCCATAGGCTTTTCAGCCTTCTTGGCCATTGCTTCCACAACCGGGAAACCATAGGAGATGTTCGGCACGAGTGTGCCGTCCATAATGTCCAGATGGAAGATGTCGGCATATTTGTTTACGACATCCACGTCTTTGCCGAGATTCAGGAAGTCGGCCGCAAGCATTGAAGGAGCGATCAGAGCCATATTACTTGAAGTTTACTACGATATCAACGAGCAAATCTACGAATTTATCCACTGTTGCAAGGTCCATCTTCTCGCCTGGGGCGTGAACTCCGATGAGGGTAGGTCCGAATGAAATCATATCCATACCTCCGAACTTCTCCCCGAAGAGGCCGCATTCGAGACCTGCGTGGATTGCCTTCACGATAGGCTCTTTCCCAAATAGCTTCTTGTATGAGGCAACGCTGTCCTTGAGAATGTTGGAATTGACGTCAGGCTTCCATCCTGGATATGCCGATCCGGTAGTCACTTCCGCACCTGCGAGGGTGAATACGGCTGCAACCTTGTCGGAAGCGCTCTTGCAGGCAGAACCGATCGAGCTTCTCTGGCTGGTCACGATGGCAATCTTGCCTTCCTCGTTCATCCTTACTGAAGCAAGGTTGGTGGAAGTCTCCACGAGACCTGGGATGTCCTGGCTCATTGCGAGCATTCCGTGAGGGCAGGCGAAGAGAGCCTTGACCACTGCGTCTGCAGTCTTCTGGTCGATGGCCTTTTCGTTGTATCTGTATTTCTCTGCTTCGAATTTTACATCAGGCTCGGTTACTGAGAACTCAGCCTTGACTGCCTTTCCGAATTCTTCGAAACGGCCAACGGTAGCAGCTGCGTCAGGAACAACAAGGACTGCCGTGCTCTCTCTTGAGATTGCGTTGTGCTTGTTGCCTCCCTTGAAGAAACTCAGCTGGGCTCCGTATTTGAACTCGTCATAGATGAAGCGCGCCATCTGCTGGATCGTGTTCATTCTGCCCTTGTTGATGTCTTCACCGCTGTGTCCGCCCTGTGCACCTGTGATGCTGAGCTTAACGGTTGTCCATCCAGCCCTGAGGCTGACAGGAGTGTAGTCGAACTCTGCCATCGTGTTAACGCCGCCTGCGCAGCCGATGCAGAACTCCCCTTCCTCCTCAGAGTCGAGGTTGATGAGGGTCTTGCCGGTGAAGAAGCCCTTCTCCATACCGAAGGCTCCGTCAAGACCGGTTTCCTCGCTGGTCGTAAAGACGCATTCGAGTTTTCCGAACTTGAGGTCGCTGTCCAGCAGGGCAAGAGCCGCTGCCACTCCGATGCCGTCGTCTGCACCGAGGGTCGTGTCAGGAGCGATCATCCAGCCGTCCTTGATGATGAACTTTATAGGATCTTTGGTGAAATCGTGCTGTACGCCGGCGTTCTTTTCGCAGACCATATCCTGGTGAGCCTGAAGAACAAGCGTAGGAACAGCCTCCTTGCCCGGGGCTGCTTCTCTTGTGATGACAATGTTTCCGAAAGAGTCAGACTTGCAAGCAAGTCCCCTTTCTGCGGCGAAGGCCTTCAGCCACGCGCCGATTTTCTCTTCATGGCCCGATTCACGAGGTATTGTCGTGATCTCCTTGAAGATGTCAAGAACTTTCTGTGAATTCATATTTTCGGGATTTATCTTCCAGCCGGAACGAGCATCGCCTGGATGTCGTTGACGTACTGTCGGAATGTTTTGTCAGTTTTTATGAGATCTGTGACCGTCGTACAGGCGTGGAGCACTGTCGCGTGGTCTTTTCCGCCCATCTCCGCTCCGATGGTTGAAAGCGAGCAGTTCGTGATGAGATTGCGGCTCAAGTACATCGCTATCTGGCGGGCCTGGACTATCTGGCGCTTTCGCGACTTTGACAGAAGCGTGTCTCTTGTGATGTTGAAGTAATCGCAGATCGTCTTCTGTACCTTGTCCATCGTGATGTCCACCTGCTCTTCTCCGATGAGCTTGCCGGTAATGTTCTCGGCGAGTTCAAGGGTGATAGGCATATGAGCGAGAGTTGCGTGTGCGATGAGGGAAATGAGGGCACCCTCGAGTTCGCGGAAATTCGTCCTGATTCTGCCGGCAAGATATGTGAGCACTTCTTCAGGTACAACCACGCCTTCACGGAGACATCTTGACTGGAGCATACTGAGTCTGGTGTTGTAGTCCGGACGGGTAAGTTCCACTGAAAGTCCCCACTTGAAACGGGACAGGAGTCTCTCCTCGAAATTCTGAAGGTCCACAGGGGCTCTGTCGGAAGTGAAGATGAGTTGCTTGCCGTTCTGGTGCAGGTGGTTGAAGATGTTGAAGAAGGCAGTCTGCGATCCCTGGCCGAGGAGGTCCTGGATATCGTCCACGATGAGCACGTCGATTCTCTGATAGAACATCATAAAGTCGGTGAGCTTGTTGCGGACATTGACTGCGTCCATATATTGTGTCTTGAACTCGTTGCCGGTCACATAGAGGACTACGAGATCAGGATATTTCTTGTTGATGGAAATACCGATTGCCTGAGCAAGATGGGTTTTTCCGAGACCAGGGCCGCCGAAGATGAAGAGAGGGTTGAACGGAGTCTTGCCAGGAGCCGTGCAGATGCTGCGGCCGGCAGTTACACCCATTTTGTTGCACTCGCCTTCGATGAGGTTGTCGAAACTGTATATCGGCTTGAGCCTTGGGTTGATGTTGAGTTTCTGGAGTCCTGGATATACGAAAGGTCCCGGCTGGGTTCCTGCCTTGTAAACAGGAACGTTCACAGGCTTGTTCACAGGAGTCTTTTCAGCGTCTCCCTTATATACCATAGCGCCCTTCGCCTGAACCGGACGGTTCTGGTAGAGAAGCTGGGCGTCGGCTCCGATCACACGCTTGAGCGCGCTCTTGATCAGGTCGAGGTATTCACCTTCTATATATTCACGGAAAAAGTCTGATGGGACTTCCACTGTCAATGTCGAACCATCGAGAGAAATCGGACGGATAGGCTTGAACCACGTATTGAATTTCTGCGCATCAACGATGTTCTCGATGATGGTCAGAAATTGGGCCCAGACGTCGATATATTTTTCTGAGGTGTTCATTGATTAAATAATGGTTATCCTTGCTTCTTTGTCAACACAAATTTGGAGGAAAAAAATGTTACAAAAAAATCGAACTGCTATTGTTTTTATTTTTTGTTTTTCTATGTATTAAAGTTATGCTTTAAGTGAGTCTATAAATAATTGATATACAATAATATACATCGTTTAAATTATGCTAACTCATTATGTTTACATAAGTTACATTCTTTGAAAAATTCCAAATAAAATGCCCATTGAAAATCAAAGTTTTAGCGAAAAAAAATTGTAATTAAATCGTTTTATAAGGGGGCGGATTTTTGCTAAAATCTGGACACTTTTTCGCCTTCGATTTTTACTACGAATGCCTGTGGAAATTTCGACTTGACTGTTGATAACTTTTCCCTTGCGTCAGCCGGATTTTCTCCGGTCACTATGACATATTTGTTGAGCGATCCGGAAGGATAGGTTTGAGGTCGGAGTCCTTTGAACCAAGGGTCGGTGCTTTTCATCTTTTTTCCTGATGCTGCAATCTGGACTCCGTATATGATTTCAGGTACTGCTGGCTCCTTCCTGACTGCTGTCCCCTCTTTCCGGACAATATGTTCTTTGACCGGTTCTTCCTTATTAATCTTCTGAGGCTCACCGACACCGTCGTATTTCTTCTTGTAATTGTCAAAAGCCTTGAGGAGGGCTTCGGAAGTCTTTTCGACATAATTTTCTTTGCGGAACTGAGCGAGGTCTTCGCTGTTCGTTATGAAGCCGAGTTCGATCAGGGCCGATGGCATCGTCGTGCGCCACAGGACAAGGAATGCATTCTGTGATATTCCACGGCTCTTCGCTATCGGTGCTCCTCCGAGAGCCTTGTCCACTTCGTCGGCGAACTGGAGGCTCTGGTTTAGATTGGTGTTCTGCATAAGGCTGAAGAAAATGAAGGACTCCGGGTCGTTGGGGTCGAATCCCTGGTAGGATGTCTGGTAGTCATCCTCCATTGTGATCACGGAGTTCTCTCGCTTGCAGAGGTCCATGTTCAGGGCGTACATATCCTTGTTCTTGCTGGAATACTGGCCAAGCACGTGAATGGAATAGCCGTTGGCTGACTGTCTGGATTTGTTCGGCGCCGCGTTGACGTGGATGGACATAAAGAGGTCGGCGTTAGCCTTGTTCGCGATGTCGGCACGACCGTTGAGAGTGACGAAAACATCGCTGCTTCTGGTGAGAATGACCTTTACGTCAGGGTGTTCGGCACGTATCTTGTCTGCCAGAGTCTTTGCGACAGCAAGGGTGATGGACTTTTCATTTGTCCTGCGGTCGTAGCTGATGCAGCCTGGGTCGTGGCCTCCGTGACCGGCATCGATGACGACGGTGCGAAGACGGATCTGTCCGTTGTCGTTACCTGCGAAGGCCCGGATAGGAAGCACGGCAAGCAATGCCGTTATATATATTAAAAGGCTGCGAGAGTTCATTTGGCTTTGGTAAACAAAGAAATTAGTCGTATTTTTGTAAGCTGTATAGCCTTGATTTCAAGGCATACAAATTTAGAGAAAAAGTTATTGAATTGAAATATAGCCGATACATATTGGCAGTCCTGCTGCTCCTTGTTTTTTCAGTTGCAGCAATGTCCAGTCCAGACCGCAGATCCAGAAGGGACCGCAGAAAAGACATCCCCGCCGCTCAGATAGACACGGCGTCGGCTCCCGTAGATTCAGCAGCCATCAAAGCGAAGCAGATGCGACGTGACTCCCTCGAAAAAGTCAAGTCTGATTCTCTGGCTCTTCTCAAGAGCAGTTCCCTCTCCCGTCCGGCCTTCTCCCAGGCCAAGGATTCAATGTATGAAAGATTCACGGACGGAGCCCGCAAGATATTCTATTATGGAGATGTTTCAGTCACCTACGGCGATATGAAGCTTACTTCCGATTATATGGAATATGATATGGGAACGGGGGAAGTATATGCCCGCGGTACACTCGATTCCATTTCCGGAGAATGGAAAGGCAAGCCTAAGATGGAACAGGGCAACAAGACCTACGAGATGGACGAAATCCGCTACAACTTCGACACGAAGAAGGCTCGCGTGACCAATATGGCCACCCAGGAAGGCGAAGGCTCCATTTTCGGAAAGAACATCAAGATGATGCCGGACAGGAGCATCAATATCACGAAGGGACGCTATACGGTCTGCAACGCCGAAAATCCTCATTATTATATGAAGCTGAGTGCCGCAAAGGTGATTACCCAGCCTCAGAGGGTGACGGTCTTCGGACCTGCCCACCTCGTCGTGGAGGATGTGGACATTCCTATCGGCATTCCTTTCGGATTCATTCCCAAGAAACCTCAGAGGGCGACCGGACTTCTCATCCCTTCATTCGGTGAGGAGGCTGCCCGAGGCTTCTATTTCAAGGAAGGCGGTATGTATTTTGTCTTTGGCGACCATCTTGACCTTTCGGTGACAGGTGACTACTATACCCTCGGATCCTGGGCCGTGGACATCAACTCCCGATACAAGGTCAATTACAAGTACAACGGTAACTTCTCGCTCACCTATTCGAATGACCAGACCGGTGAAAAAGGTAGCGCAGACTTCTTCCAGACGACTAACTTCGCTGTTACCTGGTCTCATTCACAGGATTCCAAGGCCAGACCTGGTACTTCGTTCTCGGCTTCCGTGAATTTCTCCAGCCCTTCCAACAGCAAGTACAATTCAACGAGCGTGACACAGGCCCTGCAGAACCAGGCAAGTTCTTCAATCTCTTATTCCAAGAGCTGGAACGGAAAGTTCAACCTCTCTGTCAATGCCCTCCACAGCCAGAATTCCAGGGACAGTTCATATACGTTCACCCTTCCTAACATCACATTCTCCGTTTCGCGTTTCTATCCGTTCAAGATTAAGAACCGCGTCGGAAAGGAGAAGGCTTACGAGAAGATCAGCTTCGCATACAATACTACTCTCCAGAACAAGATCAGTTTCAAGTCTTATGAGTTCGGAGAAGACGGTTTCTACGACAAGTTCCAGAATGGTATGACTCATTCATTCTCGATCGGTCTCCCGTCGTTCACCCTTCTTAAGTACCTGAATTTCTCCCCAAGCGTAAGCTACGGCCAGAACTGGTTCTTCAGGAAAACCGAGTATGAGTTTGATGAAGAGACCAACTCCCTCGTCGCCAACGATTCGGGAATGATGAGCACCTTCGGAGTCACCCAGACTTATTCCGGCGGAATCTCGATGTCCACCAAGCTCTATGGTATGTACAATTTCGGACAGCACCACAGGGTCCAGGCCATCAGACACGTGATCACTCCTTCTATGTCAATGTCGTTCAGCCCAGAAAAGGGTACGGCTGCCAACGGCTGGAGAACGCTCAGCTATACTGACACCACGGGTACGGAACAGTCCTACAAATACAACATTTATTCAGGACAGCTCTACTCCCCTCCTAGCTGCGGCAAGTCTGCTACAATGTCCTTGAGCTTTGCCAACAACATCGAAGCCAAGGTCAGGGACCTCAGGGACACTACCGGCAAGGGCACGAAGAAGATCAAACTTATCGATCAGCTCAATTTCAGCACGGGCTACAACTTCCTCGCCGATTCCCTCAATATGAGCAATGTAGGCGTTACGATGTCTACGTCCGTATTCGGAAAGCTCGGAATCAGCGCGAACGCCAATTTCAACCCTTACGCCATCAGTGAGACCGGTAAGGTGATCAACAAGTTCAACATCGTCGAGAAGGGCCTTCTCCATCCTCTCCGTCTCACAAATGTCAGCGCATCTCTCTCCTACTCCCTTTCAGGAGACGGAAAGATCGAGGGCAATGACGGAAGTGGCTCGGGCGGTGACAAGAATTCAGCTTCATACTACAAGAGAATCTACTACCATCCTATGACGGGAGAATACATTCCTGGCGGATGGGTATATTATACGAATCCGAACGTTCCTTGGTCTGTCAACTTCAATTATTCGTTCAGTATGAGCAAGTCTTATTCTTATACGAACAGCCAGCTCATCGAAAAGACGAATTACAACCAGACTCTCGGACTTTCAGGCAACATCAAGCTCACGCCTAAGATGAACCTCAATATGACTTCCGGATTCGACCTTATGGCGATGAAGATGACTACGACTCAGCTTAGTGCCACCTACGACCTGCACTGCTTCAACATCGCAGTTTCCTGGATCCCTACCGGAACCTGGCAGAGCTACTCCTTCAGAATTGCCGCCAACGCGTCCGCTCTCGCCGATTTGCTGAAGTTCAAGAAGACTACAAGCTACTGGGACAGATAGCCGCTTAGAAGCAAGATATAAACGAAAATGTCCGAGCCATTGGCCCGGACATTTCTGTTATAAAGTGTCATCGATTAATAATCGTAATATTTGGCATCCCTAGGACTGACTTTGTTCATATTCTCGAGAAGGTCTTCGTTCGTCTTGTACTCGTCCATAAGCTGAAGCATAAAGTTCATTGCCTCGGTAGGATTCATATCTGCGAGAAGTTTTCTGAGAATCCAGATTCTGTTCGCCTTTGCGCTGGTGTAGAGGAGGTCGTCGCGACGGGTGCTTGAGAGAACCACGTTGACAGCCGGGAAGATTCTCCTGTTGCTGAGGGTTCTGTCGAGCTGGAGTTCCATATTACCCGTACCCTTGAATTCCTCGAAGATCACGTCGTCCATCTTTGAACCTGTCTCCGTAAGGGCTGTCGCAAGGATCGTAAGCGATCCGCCGCCTTCGATGTTGCGGGCTGCTCCGAAGAATCTCTTAGGCTTCTGGAGGGCGTTTGCATCGACACCACCGGTGAGTACCTTTCCGGATGCCGGCTGAACGGTGTTGTAGGCTCTTGCAAGACGTGTGATGGAGTCGAGGAGGATGACTACGTCGTGACCGCATTCAACGAGTCTGCGGGCCTTTTCCAGAACCATATTGGCAACCTTTACGTGATGCTCGGCCGGTTCGTCGAAGGTTGATGCCACGACTTCTGCCTTTACGCTTCTTGACATATCGGTGACCTCCTCTGGACGCTCGTCAATGAGGAGCACAATTTCGTAAACCTCAGGATGGTTGTCAGCGATGGCGTTGGCGATGCTCTTCAGGAGCATTGTCTTACCAGTCTTAGGCTGAGCGACGATGAGTCCGCGCTGTCCCTTTCCGATAGGAGTGAACATATCCACGATACGGCAGGAAACGTCGTTCTGGTGGCCGTGTCCGAGAAGGTTGAATTTCTCGTCCGGGAAGAGAGGTGTAAGGAAGTCGAACGGTACTCTGTCACGGATGAATTCCGGACTTCTGCCGTTGATATAATTGATCTTGACGAGAGGGAAATATTTGTCGCCTTCTCTTGGAGGGCGGATTTCTCCTGTAACAGTATCACCAGGTTTGAGGGCGTTGACCTTGATCTGGCTCTGTGATACATAGATGTCGTCAGGTGAATTCAGATAATTGTAGTCTGATGAACGGAGGAAGCCGTATCCGTCAGGCATAATTTCGAGTACGCCGGTAGCTTCGACCGTCTTCTCGAATTCGATCTTCGGCTGCTTCGGCTGCTGTGGCTTCTGCTGCTCCTGTGCAGGCTGAGACTGATTCTGCTGTCCCTGCTGCTGGTTGTTTTGCTGCTGCTGAGCCTTCTGCTGCTTCTGCTGCTTCGGACGGTTGTGGAAGCCCTTCTGGCTTACGTCGCCATCAAGATCGCTGAACAGAGCCTGGATGAAATCTCCGCCGCTCTGTGGTTTTTCTACTTTCTCGGCTGCTGGTGCGGCCTCGGTCATCGGGGCATTTTCTTTTGCTGCTCCCTTGTCTTCTGCAGCTTTCTTGACGCTTTTCTTAGGCTGTTTTTCTTTCTTTGCCTCTGGCTTCTGTGCCTTCTCCGGCTTTTCAGCCTTTTCATTTTTCTCAGCCTGTGCAGGCTTTTCTGCCTTGGCTGGTTTTTCTGCCTTTTCTTCGGCCTTTTCTTCTGCCTTTGCTGCAGGCTTAGCGTTGTCTTCCTTCTTAGGACGGCCTCTCTTTCTCTTTGCAGGGGCCTGCTCAGGTGCCTTAAGAGACTCTATTTTGGCTTCTTCGTCGAGGATGGCGAACCCGATCTGTTCGTCGTCCATTTTTTTAGTGATTTTAATGTTGAGACTCTTGGCCAATTCGACTAGTTCTTCGCTGGTCATGGCATTGAGCTCGATGAGACTATGTGTCATAGAAATTATTTGATTGTGTTAAATAGTCAGTCGAAGGACTGGATTTAACCGTGATTCCGGTTGGATTTGTGCAAATAT
Organism: Bacteroidales bacterium; assembly: GCA_024689985.1. Lineage (GTDB taxonomy): Bacteria > Bacteroidota > Bacteroidia > Bacteroidales > UBA932 > Cryptobacteroides. Next base: position 11,295 of record JAILCZ010000085.1, read on the forward strand.
AATAAATTTATGATTCTATACAAAAAAGGACAAAAAAAGACCGGCATAAATCGTGCCGGTCTCTCTTCTTATCGAGTTATGTATTAGACTAATACTCGTCCCAGGACTTGATCTTCAGGTCGTCCATACTCATTGAGCAGAATCCCCTGATGAACGAGGTTGCCAGTCGTGCGTTCGTGAAGAGCGGAATGTTGAAGTCAACTGCCGCACGGCGGATCTGGTAACCGTTGTCAAGCTCAGTGTCGGTGAAGTTCTTAGGGATGTTGATTACCATATCAACTTCCTTGTTCTGAATCATTTCCAGAGCTGGCTTGAACTTGCCCTTGAAGTTAGGATTATCCTTTTCGCTTGGCCAGAGAACCTTGGTACAAGGGATGCTGTTCTCAACGAGATATTTGTATGTACCTCCTGTCGCGTAGAGTTCGTAGTCGTGCTGTGCGAGGAGTCGGCAGGCATTGAGCATATCTGCCTTCTCGAGAGGGTCTCCTGTTGAGAGGAGGATCCTCTTCGCAGGAATTTCCGTTCCGATTGAAATGATTGACTTGAGGATGGCCTCGTTGAAATCATCTCCGAGACATCCCACTTCACCGGTAGATGACATATCCACGCCGAGCATAGGGTCTGCCTCCTGAAGTCTCGCGAAACTGAACTGCGATGACTTGATTCCGACATAGTCGAGGTCGAAGGCGCTTTTCTGAGGTGCTGCCGGATGGAGTCCGAGCATTACCTTGGTAGCGAGGTCGATGAGGTTGATCTTGAGGACCTTGGATACGAACGGGAAGCTTCGTGAAGCACGGAGGTTGCACTCGATGACCTTGATTGAGTTCTCCTTTGCGAGGAACTGGATGTTGAACGGTCCTGAGATATTGAGGGCGCTCGCAATCTGGCGGGCGATCTTCTTGATCTTTCTTGCAGACTCTACATAGAGCTTCTGCGGAGGGAACTGGTCCGTGGCGTCACCTGAGTGTACGCCGGCGTATTCGATGTGCTCTGAAATGGCGTATGCTATTACCTCTCCTTCGTCAGCGACTGCGTCGAATTCGATTTCCTTGCATCGTGTCATAAACTTGGAGATGACGACAGGATGCTCCTGTGAGACCTCTGCCGCGAGGACGAGGAATTTGCGGAGCTGGTCTTCATCGTAGCAGACGTTCATTGCCGCTCCTGAGAGGACGTATGAAGGACGCACAAGTACCGGGAAGCCGACCTTGTCGATGAATTTGTCCACGTCTTCGAGGGTCGTGAGCTCGCTCCATTCCGGCTGGTCGATTCCGAGGGCGTCCACGATGCTTGAGAACTTGTGACGGTCCTCAGCCTTGTCGATGTCGTCGGCTGATGTTCCGAGGATTGGAACTCCGTTCTTCTGGAGCTTCAGTGCGAGGTTGTTAGGAATCTGTCCACCCACTGAGACCACGACTCCGTGAGGAGTTTCGAGGTCGTAGATGTCCATTACCCTCTCGAAGGTGAGCTCGTCGAAGTAGAGCCTGTCACACATATCGTAGTCCGTGGACACGGTCTCCGGGTTGTAGTTGATGAGGACTCCCCTGTATCCCTGGTGCTGGATTTCCTGGAGGCAGGTTACTGAACACCAGTCGAACTCCACTGAGCTTCCGATTCGGTATGCTCCTGAGCCGAGCACGATCACTGACTTGCCGTCCTGCTCGTATTCGACGTCGTTCTTTGTTCCGTTGTAAGTGAGGTACAGATAGTTGGTCTGTGCCGGGAATTCGGCAGCGAGGGTATCGATCTGCTTAACCACAGGAAGGATTCCGAGTTCCTTTCTGCGGGCGCGGACCTTAGCCTGGTTGGCGAATGCCGTGTCTTCGGAATTCTTGTAGATTACCTTCTGGATCTGGTGGTCTGAGAAACCCTGCTGCTTTGAGAGCTTGAGGAGTTCCGCAGGCACGTCCTTGATGTCGTTGTATTCAGAAAGGTTCTTGTTCGTGAGGACGATGTTCTCGAGCTTGCCGAGGAACCACTTGTCGATCTTGGTGAGCTGGTGGATCTGGTCAACCGTGTAGCCCTCGGAGAGAGCCTTTGCGATGACGAATACGCGCTTGTCAGTAGGCTCGCGGAGTTCCTTGTCCACATCGGCGATCTTGATGTCCTTGTTGCCTACGAATCCGTGGGCTCCCTGGCCGATCATTCGCAGACCCTTCTGGATTGCCTCCTCGAAGCTGCGGCCGATTGACATAACCTCACCTACCGACTTCATGCTTGAGCCGATCTTGCGGCTTACACCGTGGAATTTACCGAGGTCCCAGCGAGGGATCTTGCAGACGATGTAGTCGAGTGCAGGCTCGAAGAATGCAGGAGTGGTCTTGGTCACTGAGTTCTTGAGGTCGAAGAGACCGTAGCCGAGTCCGAGCTTTGCAGCCACGAAGGCGAGAGGATATCCCGTTGCCTTGGATGCGAGGGCTGATGAACGGCTGAGTCGGGCGTTGACCTCGATGACCCTGTAATCCATTGCGTCAGGGTCGTATGCGTACTGTACGTTGCACTCTCCGACGATTCCGATATGGCGGACGATCTTGATGGAGAGTTCACGAAGGAAGTAGTAGTCTTTGTTAGAGAGTGTCTGCGAAGGAGCGACGACGATTGATTCTCCGGTATGGATTCCGAGAGGGTCGAAGTTCTCCATATTGCAGACTGTGATACAGTTGTCGTATTTGTCTCGTACGACCTCGTACTCGATTTCCTTCCATCCCTTGAGGGATTTCTCGACGAGGACCTGTGGAGAGAAGCTGAAGGCTTTCTCGCAGATTTCCTCGAGCTGTTCGTCGTTGTCGACGAAGCCGGATCCGAGTCCTCCGAGGGCGTATGCCGCACGGACGATGAGAGGATATCCGAGTCTGTGAGCTGCCTCCTTTGCCTCTTCGAGTGATTCGGCGGGCTCCGACTTTATGGTCTTTACGTTGATTTCGTCGAGTTTCTCGATGAAGAGCTCACGGTCTTCAGTGTCCATAATCGCCTGTACTGGTGTACCGAGGACGTGGACATTGTTCTTTTCGAGGACCTTGTTCTTGTAAAGTTCTACACCGCAGTTCAGCGCCGTCTGTCCACCGAATGAGAGGAGGATGCCCTGTGGCTTTTCCTTCTCGATGACCTTCTCTACGAAGAATGGAGTCACAGGCAGGAAGTAGATCTTGTCCGCAACGCCTTCAGATGTCTGGACCGTAGCGATGTTAGGGTTGATGAGGACGGTTTCAATGCCTTCCTCCCTCAGGGCCTTGAGGGCCTGGGATCCTGAATAGTCAAACTCTCCGGCCTGTCCGATCTTGAGGGCGCCGGAACCGAGGATGAGTACTTTCTTTATATTCTGGTCTTTCATTGTCTTCTAGAGTTTGCTGATGAATTCGTCGAAAAGGAACTCCGTGTCAGTCGGACCGCTGGATGCTTCAGGGTGGAACTGAACTGAGCAGAATGGCTTTGTCTTGTGGTGGATTCCTTCGTTAGTGTCGTCGTTCATATTCACGAACCAAGGCTCCCAGTCCTTGCCGAGCGTCTTCTCGTCAACGGCGAAGCCGTGGTTCTGAGAAGTGATGAAGCAGCGGTTGGTGCCGACCATACGGGCAGGCTGGTTGTGGCTTCTGTGACCGTACTTGAGCTTGTATGTGCTGGCGCCGCCGGCTCTTGCAAGGAGCTGGTTGCCCATACAGATTCCGAAGATCGGCTTGTCGCCTTCCATCGCTTTGCGGATGTTCTCCACGGTGATGTCGCAGAACTCAGGGTTACCAGGACCGTTGGAGATGAAGAGGCCGTCGTATTCAAGCTGGTTGAAGTCGTAGTCCCAAGGAACGCGGATGAGCTCCACTCCCCTTTCCACGAAGCAGCGGAGAATGTTGTGCTTGACACCGCAGTCGACGAGGACCACCTTCTTGCGAGGCTGTCCGTCGTTGTTGTATCTGATCACTTCCTTGCAGCTTACGATTGCGATCTGGTTCTCGAGGTTAGGGTCAGCTACAGGGAAGTCTTTCTTCTCCCCTTCCGGAACGATGATTCCGAGCATTGATCCGTTCTCGCGGAGAACCTGGGTAAGAGCGCGGGTGTCTATTCCGTAAATTCCCGGAATTTTCTGTTCCTTGAGCCACTGGTCAAGACTCTTGACTGCGTCCCAGTGAGAATAATTGAAGGAATACTCGCTGATGACGAGTCCGCGGACCCATATTTTCTCTGACTCAAAATTCTTTGATATTCCATTGGCGTCAGCACCCTCGTCCGGAACACCGTAGTTTCCGATAAGAGGATATGTTACGCAAAGAATCTGACCCGAATAAGACGGGTCCGTGAGGCTTTCTGGATATCCGACCATCGCCGTGGAGAAAACCACCTCTCCGTCGCAAGGACCGTCGTATCCGAAAGACCAGCCGTGGAATTCCATTCCATTGGCGAGTTTCAGGGTTGCGCTCTTTCTGTTCTGCATATATTTTCGCTATTAAAAAAAAGACCATTTCTAAAGAAGAAACGGTCTTGAAATATCAAATTAACGAAAGCCAACCGCATGCCCAGCTGTGCTGCGCAATTGAAAACGGGATGGTAATGTTCGTCATCATTATTGGGTAGGCTCTTTAATCACGCAAATATAGATAAAAAATTTTAAAAACCTACTCTGCGCCCTTTACTTCCTGCCACATTGTGAGAAGTTTTTCGGTGTCCTTTCCCCAGTCGTGCTCAAGAGCGCAACGGGCGATGACCTTTGCGTCTGGATAGAGCACCGGATTTACGCGGATGCTGTCTGCATCCTCACCGAAGAAGTAAGAAAGGTCAACTGGCTCATACTCATCGTCAATCTGGCTTTCGAGCACCTCGCGTGATCCGTTGGCTGCAACATATCCGGTCTCGTCCATATTTCTGATGGCGATGTCTGTACGGCACATAAAGTCGATGAAGTAGGTGGCTGCCTTTACGTTCTTTGCGTACTTAGGGATTACCCAGCCGTCGAACCATACTGTTGATCCTGACTCAGGAACCACATAGTCGAGCTCAACGTTCACGTCAGCAGCCTCTTCGATTGCCCACACTGCGTCGCCGCTCCAGTTGAGCGATACCCACGCGCGGTCCTTCGTGAGGTCATCCTTTCCGAAATCAGCCTCCCAGCCATATACTCCGTTCTCGACAACTGAAAGAAGGTAGTTCTTCACTGCTGCGATGCTCTCGTCTGAGGAATCCTTCATAAGAGCGTCGAGAGTGGTTTCGCCAGACTCGAGCTCAGCCTGCTTGAGGTGGATGAGGACTGGTCCGTAAACGTCCCTTGGAGCGTCCTTGATGAGGACCTTGCCGCCGAACTTAGGGTTGCGGATCACATCCCAGGTGGAAGCCTCTTCCGCTGTCACATATTTAGTATTGTAGATGATACCGGTGGTTCCCCACATATATGCAACTGAGTAGTCGTTGGCGTCGATCTCAGGGTTGATTGAACGGAACATTCCCTCGATGTACGGAGACTTGTTCATCTTGATGTAGTTGATTGAATCAGGAATCTCCGCGAAGTCGAGAGGGAGAAGGTCTCCCGTGTTGAGCATACGCTCGATGATGTAGTCTGAAGGGCAGACAACGTCGAAGTCCTCGTGTCCGATCTCAATTTTTGAGAGCATGCTCTCGTTGACGTCGAATGTCTGGTAAATGACCTTGATCTTCTCACCTGTCTGAGCTTCGTACCAGGCCTCGAAGTCTTCGATCACACCTTCTGCGATGTAGTCTGACCAGTTGTAAACCTTGAGGATCTCAGTCCTGTTTGTGCAAGAGATTGCTGAAACAGCAAGGGCTGCAAGTGCAGCTGAAATTCTGAGGAATTTCTTCATTTCTATTTGTTTTTATTGTTCTTGATTGATCTTATGTTCACTACGATGAGCACGGCGAGGATGACGAGGAATATGATTGTCATCAAAGGCTTGAGCTCAGGAGTGAGGCCTCCCTTGCGGGAGTCTGCGTAAATATATGTTGAAAGGGTCTCCAGGCCGATTGAACCGCGGGTGAAGAATGTCACCGCGAAATCGTCCAGACTCATCGTGAACGCCAGGATGAATCCTGTGATCATTCCCGGATAGAGTTCAGGAAGGAGGACCTTTCTGAGGGCCAGGCCTGGCTTCGCGCCGAGGTCGAGGGCTGCCTCATAGATATTAGGGTTCATCTGGGTAAGACGCGGAATCACGTTCAGTACGACATAGGGAGTACAGAAGGCGATGTGCGCGATTATTACCGTGAGATAACCCTGTGAGAAATGCAGGAGGGTGAAAAGGAGGAAGAGGGACACACCGGTGATGATGTCCGGGTTTACGAGCGGAATGTTGTTCATAAACTCGATGCTCTTTCTTTTCTTTCCGTGCATATTGTAGATTCCGATCGCCGCGAGGGTGCCGAGCAGTGTTGCTACGGCTGCCGATATGAGGGCGATGACGAGCGTGGTCTCAATTGCCGATATGAGGGCCGAGGTGTTCCTGCCGCTGCCCGTGAACAGGTTCGTGTAGAGCTGCGTGGTGAATCCGGTCCAGTTGCCGAGGGATTTTGCCTCGGTGAAGGAGAAGATTCCTATGAACACTATAGGTGCATAGAGAAGGGTCAGGACGAACCAGAGATATGCTTGTGAGAGTATCTTTTTCATTATATGGTTCCTCCTTCTGTTTCTTCAGCATCTCCCGTAGGCAACAATGTGGTAAGGCCGACGATGATGAGCATTATGAGGGAGAGGGCTGCGCCCTGGCCCCACATCATATTGTTGAACTGCTCATTGATGAGGGATCCGAAAAGCTGAATCTTGTTTCTCGTAAGGATTTCGGCCACGGCGAAGGTCGATACCGTAGGCATAAACACCATCATTATTCCGCTCATAATTCCAGGAATGGAAAGAGGAAGGGTAACTTTGGCGAATGCCTGGAACGAACTTGCGCCGAGGTCTCTTGCGGCTTCAGAATATGAACTG
>JAILCZ010000100.1 GCA_024689985.1 Bacteroidales bacterium
CCGTATCAATACTTATACGGCTCCAAAGCATTCAGTCAAAGCCCGTAACTCATACGCCCTTGACTACAGTTTCTATTTCAGAAACGACTACGAGGGTATCTATGCCGTTACCAACGAGACGATCGAGGCCAATCAGGAAAATACCAATCCAAACCTTTTCGTAGGTAACCTCAATGCAGCAGTAGAGCTTTACAAGGCTGAAAAGCTTGGTGCAGAGGAAGTCATCAATGTTTACGAAAGGAATACCGCTCTCATCGAAAAGGCTCCTGCAAAGGATGAAATTGAAAAGGCTGGTCTTGATGAAAAGAAGTCGGCTCTCGAGAACCTCTTCATCTCAAGCAAGGTTGCAAGCTGCGAGAACCTCATCGCTCTCTTTACACCGCGTTACGAGGCGACTCCGGACGATTACGATCTTATGAACAACATTGTAAGGATGATGAACACGGCTGAAAACTGCGCTGACAACGACCTTTATCTCAACGCCGTTACAGCAATGTACCGCATCAGCCCTACATATAAGTCTGCATATGGTCTTTACAGGCTCAACTATGCGAGAAACAACATTGACGATGCTGTCAAGTATCTCAAGGAGGCTATCGCATCAGAGGAATCAACTGCAGAGGAAGACAGCGACTACTACTATGAGCTTGCTCTCTGTCTGTTCAGAAACGGCAAGAATGCAGACGCATACGCCGCAGCACAGAAGTCTGTTGAACTCAATGATGCCAACAAGGGCCGTGCTTACTTCATTATGGGTCAGATCTGGGGCTCTACGGTATGCGGTGGCAATGATATCGAGCGTCGTGCACCTATGTGGGTAGCCGTTGACTATCTCCAGAAGGCAAAGGCTGCAGATGAATCCCTCACTGAAGACGCAAACAGACTCATCAGCCAGTATGCTGCTTATTATCCTCAGGCTGCAGAGGCATTTATGTATGATATCCAGAGCGGTCAGTCATACACAGTATCCTGCGGTGGTATGAGGGCTACAACTACAGTCAGGACTCAGAAATAATTTTGAAACACAGTTCAAATAGATTGACGATGATTGCAACCGCGTTGGCGGTTGCTTTCGTCGTTTTTTCCTGCAAAGGAAAGCCTGAAGGCGAACTTCTCGACCTTACGGCCGTCCCACTTCAGACAATCGACGATATGTTCTTCGTGATGAGCACGAACGGAGGTCTCCAGATGAGGGGCGAGGCTGAGGTTATGGAGGTGTATCAGAACGATACCTGTTCATACGAACTATTCCCGAAAGGACTCAACGTGTTCGGCTATGCTGAGAACGGAGAACTTGAGAGCACCATCCAGTCCGACGGCGCCAAGCACCACAAGAGCAAGAACGACGAGTACTGGCTCTGCTATGGAAACGTGGTCATCAAGAACATCATCAAGCAGGAAACTATGGAAACAGATACCCTGTACTGGGACCAGAGCACACACGAAATCTATACGGACTGTTATATCAGAATGTATTCTCCGAGCGGCTTTATGCAGGGCTACGGAATGCGTTCTGACGAGCACGCGAGGAATGCGGACATAATGAGGCCGTTCAACAGCTACGGCGTGGTGGTGAAAGATACCACTAACGTTGAGATAGATACGATCAATATAATCGGTCCGATTCTCAAATAAATTTGCTATCTTCGCACACTTATACAACCTATCGATAATCTAAAAAAAAATTATACTACAATGGCGGTTCTTCAACAAATTCGCGTAAAATTCGGCCTTGCAATCTCTATTATCATTGCATTGGCCCTTTTGTCGTTCATCATCGACTTCAACACGCTGGATTCTGCTCTCAATGCAATGTCATCAAAGAATGACGTAGGTGAAATCAACGGTAAGTCAGTGTCTTACACCGATTTCTCCGCAGATGTGGAGCGTATGTCAAAAATCAATGAAATCATCACTGGATCTTCATCTACGAGCGAGGAACAGAGCGAGCAGATCAGAAATGCCGCTTGGCAGGAGAATGTGTACAAGTACCTCTTCTTCAAGAAGGCCAAGGCTGCCGGCGTTGCCGTAGGAAAGGACGAAATGCTCGCCCTCACTACAGGCGATATGATCTCTCCGATCATTGCTCAGGACCCTCTCTTCGCTGATGAGAACGGAAACTTCTCAAAGGAGAGACTCGTCCAGATCGTCCAGAACATCAACGCTGACAACACGGGAAACCTTCGTCTCTACTGGGACTACGTGCAGAACGCTGTTTACTCACAGCAGCTCTTCTCAAAGTACGCAACTCTTTTCTCTGCCAGCAACCTTGTCAACGCTCTTTCAGTCAAGAACGCCATCGAGAACAACAATACCACTGCTGACGTAGAGTTCGTATCAGTCCCTCTCAATCCTTATCAGCAGGATTCTACCATCACCGTCTCAAACAGCGAGCTCAAGGAGTACTACAACGCTCACAAGAAGTTCTTCAAGCAGAAGGCATCAAGGGACATCGAGTATGTAGTCTTCGAGGTGAAGCCATCAGAGGATGACATCAACGCTGTCGCTGACGAGTTCGCGGAGCAGATGGAGGAGTTCGCTTCAACGTCAAACCTCAAGGCTTTCCTTCTCAAGAACTCAGACAGACACTATTCTGAGTACTGGTACAAGGCTGGCGAGCTCAAGAGCGTAAACGCTGACGTTGAGAAGTTCGTTTCAGAGAACAACTCAGGCACATCTGCAGTTTACAGAAACGGCAATACTTTCTATGCTGCAAGGGTTATGGCTACCGCACAGGTTCCTGACTCAGTATATGTAAAGCACATCCTTCTCCAGGGCGCTTCTGACGAGAAGGTTGATTCAGTCCTCAATGCGCTCAAGGGCGAGAGCTTCGCAAACGTTGCCGCCCAGTACTCTGCAGACCAGAGGTCAGCTGAGGACGGCCAGCTCGGTTCAATCGGCTGGATGACACAGAACTATATGATTCCTGGCTTCGAGTCAGTATTCACTGCAGAGACAGGCAAGCCATATATCGTAAAGACCCAGTACGGCACACACGTAGTCCTCGTTTCAAAGAAGACTGCTGCCAATACGAAGAAGCAGGTCGCAGTATTCCAGAAGGAAGTCCTTCCAAGCAACGCTACGACTACTGCCGAGTACGCAAAGGCTAACGACTTCGCAGTCGCTGCCGCGGGCGGATACGCAGCTTACAAGGCTGCCGCAGACACCCAGGGCGTTTACTCACACACTCTCCCAAGAGTCGTTGAGAGCAACACCTCTTACGGTGCCGTTTCAAATGCCAAGGAAGTTACCCGCTGGATCTTCGACAACAAGAAGGGCAAGGTTTCAGACGTAATCGAGGTCAACAACCAGTACTTCTTCGTCGCTACCATCAAGGATATCCACGAAGAGGGCTATGCAACTCTTGACGAGGTCAAGGAGCAGATTCGTCCTATCCTCTACGGCGAGAAACTTTCCGCAAAGAAGGCTGCCGAGGTCAAGGAGCAGATCGCAGGTCTTGACGACCTCCAGGCAATCGCTGAGAAGCTCGGTACTACCGTAAGCACTCAGGAGGACCTCACCTTCTCTACGGCAATGTCATCACGCAGCCTCGATCCTAAGTTCATCGGCGCTGTTGCTGCCGCTCCTGTTGGAAAGGTAAGCGAGCCTCTCGCAGGTACCGTCGCTGTCTATGTATTCAAGGTTACAGGCCGCGATACAGGTGCTTTCTACACTGAGGCTGATGCCAAGAATGCAAATGCAAACGCTGCTGCTTATTACAACCAGACCATCATCCCTGTAATGATGGATGATGCTGAGGTGAAGGATAACAGAGCAAGATTCTTCTAGTAGATAATGTCATTAAAATGTGGAATAGTTGGACTTCCTAATGTCGGGAAGTCCACTTTGTTTAACTGCGTCAGTTCGGGAAAGGCACAGAGCGCCAATTTCCCGTTCTGTACGATTGAGCCTAACATCGGCAGCACGAATGTGCCCGACAAGAGGCTTGAGGTGCTCGCAGACATCTGCAACCCTAAGAGGGTCATCCCTGCTACGGTTGATATCGTGGATATCGCCGGCCTTGTGAAAGGCGCCAGCAAGGGTGAGGGCCTGGGAAACCAGTTCCTTGCAAACATCCGCGAGACAGATGCGATTCTCCACGTCCTCCGTTGTTTCGACGACGGCAACATCGTACACGTTGACGGATCCGTCGATCCGGTCAGGGACAAGGAAGTAGTGGACACAGAACTTCAGATCAAGGACCTCGAGACCGTGGAGTCCCGTATTTCCAAAACTGAAAAGCAGGCCAAGACAGGCGGAGACAAGGAAGCGAAGAAACTTCTCGACCTCCTGCTCAGGTACAAGGAGGCCCTTCTTCAGGGCAAATCCTGCCGTACCGTCGAGCTCAAGGATGCGGAAGAGGAGAAACTCGCCAAGGACCTTTTCCTTCTCACCAACAAGCCGGTTATGTATGTCTGCAACGTTGATGATGCCTCTGCGGCAAAGGGCAACGCCTATGTGGATGCAGTAAGGGAGGCCGTCAAGGAGGAGAATGCCGAGATCCTCGTGATCTCAGCCAGGACAGAATCCGAGATTGCCGAGATGGACAGCTACGAGGACCGTCAGATGTTCCTCGAGGAGATGGGACTTGAAGAGTCCGGAGTTGTCCGCCTCATCCAGAGCGCATACCACCTTCTCAACCTCCAGACCTTCTTCACGGCCGGAGCTGACGAGTGCCGTGCCTGGACCATCAACAAGGGTGACAAGGCGCCGCGTGCCGCCGGAGTCATCCATACGGATTTCGAGAAGGGCTTCATACGCGCCGAAGTGATCAAGTATGATGACTTCGTCAACTACAAGTCCGAAGCGGCCGTCAGAGCCGCAGGAAAGCTCGGAACCGAAGGTAAGGAATATGTCGTCCAGGACGGAGACATTATGCATTTCCTCTTCAACGTTTAATGCGGCTTCTCGTCCTTCTCGTAGGCTTCCTGTTCTGGAACCTCGAGAACTTTTTCGGTGACCCCGATGCGTCACGTCACTGGACAAAGAGCCGGTTTTATACAAAGGCAAACGCTGTCGCCAAGACAATTCTTTGGACTGCCGACGAGCAGGGCGAGCCGCCCTGCGTCATCGGAGTGGCCGAGGTTGACAGCCGCGAAGTTCTCTCGCGCCTTGTAAATACAACCCTTTTACGCAAATACGACTATGGCTTCGTACACTTCGATTCTCCTGACCGCAGGGGAATCGACGTGGCGTTGCTGTACCGCAGGAATCTGGTACGTCCGGTTTCTTCCCGTGCCGTGCACGTGAGGGACTCGTCGGGAGCCGTGATGAAGACGAGGGACATCCTCGTCGTGGTGCTCGAAGGAGAGATTCCGACGACGGCAGTCCTGGTGAATCATCACCCATCGAAATACGGGGGCCGGTCCTCAGCTGGCGGACGCGAAGCCGCGGCGAGGACGATGTGTTCCATCGTGGATTCACTGAAGGCCGCCGGAATAGGCAGAATCGTCGCTATGGGCGATTTCAACGACACTCCCGATGCTCAGCACCTGAAGATGGTGTCGGACCGTATGACGGATTATAACGACCCTTCGCAGGGAACGATCCGGTATGAAGGAAAATGGGAAAGAATCGACCTGGTGTATGCCTGCGGAATGGACGGAGAGGTGTCGGTGCTTGAGCCGCCGTTTCTTACCGAAAGGGACAACGCCCACAGCGGAGACCGTCCCCTGCGCACATATTCCGGTCCGAGATACAAGGGTGGAGTGAGCGATCACAGGCCGGTCCTGTTCACCGTTGACCATTTTGAATAAACAATTAGATTCTTTACATTTGTTATCTGGCGAATAACACTATTTTACCTATTATGATAGAGACAATAAAAGCGAAGTTCAAGCAACTTTTCGAAACGGAGGGCGACCTCTACGCTTCTGCCGGAAGAATCAACCTTATCGGTGAACACACTGATTATAACGGAGGCTATGTCTTCCCTGGTGCAATCGACAAGGGAATTGTCGCGGAAATCAAGACAAACGGCCTCAATAAAGTACGAGTATATTCAATTGACTGTGACGAATATTGCGAATTCGGTCTTTCCGAGGAAGACAAGCCGGAGCAGAGCTGGGCTTGCTATATCTTCGGAGTCTGCCGCGAGACCCTCAAGAGGGGCGGAAAGGTAGCATTCTTCGATGCCGTGTTTGCGGGAGATGTTCCTCTCGGAGCTGGTCTTTCTTCATCTGCAGCCCTTGAAAGCACCTTCGCCTATGCAATAGAAGACATCAACAAGAACGGAATCGACAGATTCGAACTCGCCCGCATCGGACAGAGCACCGAGCACAATTACTGCGGAGTCAAGTGCGGTATTATGGACCAGTTCGCATCTTGCTTCGGCAAGGCCGGAAGCCTCATCCGTCTCAACTGCAAGACGATGGAGTACAAGTACTTCCCGTTCGATCCGAAGGGATACAAGCTCGTCCTCATCGATTCCTGCGTAAAGCACGAACTCGCATCTTCAGCATATAACAAGCGCCGCGAGAGCTGCGAAAAGGCAGCTGCCGCAATCCGCGCAAACCATCCTGAAGTTGAATTCCTCAGCGACGCCAAGAGAGTATGGCTCGACGAGGTCAGGGACCAGATTACAGAGGAGGATTTCCTCCGTGCAGAATATGTCATCGGAGAGGTTCAGCGCGTGCTTGACGTCTGCGACGCCCTCGAAAGAGGCGACTACGAGACCGTCGGTGAGATGATGTACCAGACTCACTTCGGACTCAGTAGACTCTACGAGGTAAGCTGCGAGGAGCTCGATTTCCTCAACAAGCTCGCACGCAAGTTCGAAGTCACAGGCTCACGTGTTATGGGCGGCGGTTTCGGCGGCTGCACCATCAATCTCGTCAAGGATGAAATCGCCGACGACTTCATCGCTGCTGCCACTGAGCAGTTCACCGGGAAGTTCGGTCACGCTCCTAAGGTTTACAATGTCGTAATCAGCGACGGCGCAAGAAAGCTTTAATGTCAAAAATCAATATCCAGTGTTCCTCTTGCCGTGAAACCCACGGCATAGAGGTCTATAACAGCGTAAACGTAGGTCAGGATCCTGAGCTCAAGGAAGGGGTCCGCAGCGGCTCTCTCTTTCTCTGGGAGTGTCCTCATTGCGGAAGGCCCAATCTTGCCTCCTATCCTTTCCTTTACCACGATCCGGACAGGAAGCTGATGATATGGCTTCTCCCTGACAATTCGGTGACTGAAGCCCAGCTGAAGGCTGTTTCCAGCCAGCTGGATGCTCTTGAGGGCTACACCTTCCGCCGCGTTAGCGACGTGGGGTCCCTTATCGAAAAGATTTCCATCTTCGATGCCGACCTGGATGACAGGATCATCGAGATGGCGAAGTATGTCACTGCGATGGAGCTGGCTGAAAAGGCCGGAGACAAGGCGTCTGAGATTATGGACGCCCCGTTCAAGTTCTTCAAGATGGACGGCGCGGACAATGAAATCACCCTCACCTACCCTTCCGAAGGCCAGATGCAGGGAGTGAACATCGGATTCAACGTCTATGAAGACTGCCGTGGAATTATCCAGAGAAACAAGGCCCTGACGGATGTCACGGGGTTTGCGACAGTCGACAGGGCCTGGGTAAATACCATAATCAGGTAGATCAGAGATCCATTGAGAATATTACGGAGACATAAGTTCTGTCAAGGCTTATGTCTTCGTTTATTTTGTCGTATGCCGTGCCTCCGTTGAAGTTGAAGCTCAGGCCGATTTTCGTCGTGTAAGGAATCCAGAGGAAGTTGCCGCAGCGTGCGGAGAAGTCCACGCCGGCTGTCGTGAGGCTGCCTTCCGAAAGCGCCGCGTAGTCGAAGTGCGGAGTGAGCTCGAAGTTCCTGATGTATAGGAATGGTGAGAGTCCGCCCCAGTCAACCGGAAGGACAGGCATAGCGTAGTCGATGGTGGCCTTGAACTGGTTCTGCTGGTGAAGGGCGAGGTAGGAGTTGATGCCGCTGCCCTTGAAGCCGCGAGG
>JAILCZ010000102.1 GCA_024689985.1 Bacteroidales bacterium
TATGACCCTGAAGTCAGCCAGATCGGTCTTTATACCGGCGGCTATCCTCGTCTGCGCAAGTGGACCTTCGGTGTTGACTTCGTATTCTAATCAGGAGGACCGGATATGAAAATCAGAAACATCATAACAGCATTCGCAGGAATTGCAGTAATCGCATCCTGCTCACTTGACGAGTATCCATACGGATTCTATTCCGAGGACAACTTCTACCAGACAGCTGCCGACGCTGAAGCTGCGGTAAACTACATCTACGATGCAATCACATACATCGAGTATTCCCGCGCCATCGTCTTCCTCGGCGATATGAACACTGACGCGCTCAGCCCTAAGGGCGACGCAGCTGCCGCAACCAAGGAGCTCGATACCTGGAATCTCAACAACCTCAGGACGAACACCACCCTCGGTAATTTCTACAAATACTCATACATCACGATCAACAGGGCAAACGCCGTGATCGCGAAAGTTCCTGGAATGACCAGTCTCGACGAGTCATACAAGAACAGATACATCGGAGAGGCCTACTTTATGAGAGGCTACTCTTACTTCTGCCTTGCCAGGAACTTCGGATGCGTGCCTATCCATCTCACCCCTGTGACCACCATCGAAGACACTACGGTTCCTGCCGCAGAATCTCTCGACGAACTCTGGGGAATCATCATCAACGATTTCAAGAAGGCCGCTGAGCTGCTGCCTCTCTACGGGACTCCGATAACGGGACGCACCGACCAGGCCGCTGCCTACGGAATGCTTGCGAAGGCCTACCTTTACATTGCATCCGCAAAGGACCACGGCGCTCCTCAGTACTCAAATATGAGCCACGACGTGGATGACTATTATGCTAAGGCCGTAGAAGCCGCAGCCAAGGTTGTGGACAACGCAGAGCAGACGACATACGGCTTCGACGAGAATCTCCTCGACATCTACGACGTGAGCAAGCCTACCGGACCTGAGCACCTCTTCCTGATGTCTATGGACGTCACCGGAGAGACCGAAGGCCAGTATTCCAAGATTTCCAAGATGTACATTCCTTACATCTCAGGAGCGACGATCTATATCAAGCAGGGAGACACGGACGAATACATCGCTTCTCACGACGGATGGAGCGAATACCGCACCACCGACGAACTCTACGACAGTTTCGAGACAGGTGACCGCCGTCACGACTGGCTCATCGTGGACAAGGTGTATGACGCCGATGGAAACGTGGTCGCTTCCGTTGACGACGGAAAGCTCACCTATCCTTTCTGCCGCAAGTTCATCGATCCTAACTTCTCCGGAGACAAGACTTCGACCAAGCCTTTCCTCCTCAGATACTCTGACGTAGCCCTCGTCTATGCCGAGGCCGCAGGACCTACCGACAAGGCATACGAGCTCGTCAACTACATCCGCAACCGCGCAGGTCTCGCAAACCTCGCCACCGGACTTTCAACCGACGAATTCAGGGAGGCTGTCCTCAAGGAGCGTTCATACGAACTCGCCTTCGAAGGAGACAAGTGCTACGACCTCCGCCGCTGGAACAAACTCCACACGGAGATCACTGCTGCAAGAGAGCAGGGCTACACGGCCGAAGACCTCGTCTTCTACCCTATCCCTTCACTCGAAACAGACCTCAACCCTAACCTTTAACCGACGGAATCAAGATGAAAAATATCAGATACTTCATACTCGCTGCAGGACTCATTCTTATGTCTTCCTGCGTCAAGGACCCTTGGTCCGATGTCGAAAAAGGCGACTGGAACCACGAAAGGTCAATCCTCAGCATCAAATTCGAGGGACAGGCCGGAACCGTGACGATTGAAAACGAAGATGCCACGACGGGTACCATCGACGTGACACTTCTCACCGACTTCATCTCTGACCTCAGCAAGGTCAAGGTGGAACAGGTTACCTACTCCTACAATGCTGAAGGCTCAGTCCAGAGCGGAGAATACTTCGACTTCACTGTCGCATCTCCAGCCATCACGGTCAAGGCCGTCAGCGGAGAAGAGAGAAAGTATTCCATCAATATGACCTCGTTCACCGAGAGCCTCGGCGGAGTCTATAAGATCAGCCACTACTGGCTCTGGGGAGGCACCGGTCCTGCATACAACTGTACGAAGCTCTACGACCTCTACAACAAGGAAGCGAACTTCGAGAGCAGCACGGGCCGCGGCATCGCCGCCGAGAAGGACAACTACATAGAGATTGTCTTCGAGGGCCTCACCGAGGACGGAAACACCACAGGAACCTGCTACAACTGGGCAGGAGAAGACGTCCACAACTGCGGCTTCGTCTATTCAGCCGAGAAGTCTCCTACCAAGCAGGCCATCGATCTCTCTGCCAACTACAGAAGGCTTCCTATGGGCCAGAGCACCTGGGTACGCGACTATATCAACAACACCCTCACCTTCAAGGCTGCAGACGGAACAGAGACCGTATGTGAGCTCACCGAGGCAGGAAGCATCAGCCTTCCTAACACTCCTGTGATTACTCTCACCCTCGAAAACCCTGCACTCTACTTCACCCTTGACGGTGTGGACGACTGGGACAACGCCTGGAACGACTACGGCGTGATCGTAAGACATCCACGCCGCCTCTATCTGGAGATCGAGAAGGTGGACGGAGAAGTTCCTGAAGCATCAAAGACAGTGGAGGAATATGTCGCACCTGAACCAGATCCGGAACCTGATCCGGAGCCAGACCCTGAACCGGTTGACTATTCAGCCCTCAAGGGTATGTACAATGTCTATGGAGACAATTCCACATTCGGACTCTGGGTATTCGGAGGCACTTCCGACCCTGCATTCGTCAGCCCTATCGAAAAGAGCTGGGACTGGAACGACTCCATCTGGAAGGAATCCGACAACGAGCTTGCCTTCAACGTGAAGGAAGTGACCGAGACAACAGTCACGGGTACGCTCAACTACAAGGCCGGAACCGACGGTGCATACTGGGACTATGTCTGGAACAGCACAAGCGCTGACCTTTCAAGCCTTTACGGCAAGCTTCCTCATTCCGAGACCACGTTCAGCATAGACATCGCCACCG
Source organism: Bacteroidales bacterium (assembly GCA_024689985.1). Lineage (GTDB taxonomy): Bacteria > Bacteroidota > Bacteroidia > Bacteroidales > UBA932 > Cryptobacteroides. Next base: position 3,028 of record JAILCZ010000102.1, read on the forward strand.
GCGTAGTGACCCTCGGCGACGGCACGACGGCCACGTTCCGCACCCCTGGCACCTACAAGTACGGAGTTGACGTCTATGGAGAAGACAACGCCAAAACCAAGGAAGTTCCTGCAAACTGCATCGCCTTCGATTTCGCTATTACGGGCGACGGCGACACCAGCAGCCCTTGGACTGACGTAGACAGATTCGTCCACGGTCCTAAGAATTACCTGATGATCTTCGAATACACCGGAGAGTACACGGAGCCGAGCCCTCTCGAGAGCCTGCCTGGAACCTACAATGTCTATGGCAACAACTCGACTTACGGACTCTGGGTATTCGGCGGAGCCACCGACCCTGCCATCGTCAGCCCTATCGGAAAGAGCTGGGTATTTGACAGCACGATCTGGAAGGAATCCGACAACGGCCTCACCGTCACCGTCACAAGTATGGAAGGTACGACCGTCAAGGGTAACGTCAACTGGTGGAGCGGCGCCGACGGAGCTTTCTGGGACTACATAATGATTGCCAAGTACAACAAGCTTGACGGAACCGACCTCGACCTCAGCACGTACTACGACAAGATTCCTAAGGGCAACACCGAGTACACCCTCGACGCTGCGACTATGACGGTTACGTTCTCCAACGGCAACACCGCTAAGCTTCTCCTTCCTGGCACCTACAAATACGGTGTCGATGTCTATGGAGAAGACAACGCCAAGACCCTCACTGTCAACGAAGGCTGCTTCGCGTTCGATTTCGCCCTTCCTGGCTACACGACTCCTAACAGCACCTATGCCTGGACTGATTTCGACAGATTCGCCTACGGAGCCAGAAACTATATTATGATTTTCGAGAAAACTGAATAAACTCAGAACCACTACAGATGAACAGACTCTTTGGTGTGATTGCAACCGGAATTATGCTTTCAGCCTGCACCGCTGACAAGATTTCCGTGACGGTAAGCGACGAAATAATAAACGCCGGCTATATCGGTAACGGAGCAGAATGGGACCCGTATGACGAAGCGGAGTCCTGGGGCTGCGAAATAAGCGATGCAGACTGGGAGAAGATTCTACGTCGCCTGGACTTTATGAGACCGGGGTTCGTACGTTGTATGATTAACAGTCCATTTACCTATTACAATAACGGAAAGTATGAGAAGGAAAGGCATAGCGCGAATATTCTCAGACTTCTCGGCTATTGCCAGGCCAATGGCATTCACGTGATGTACGGAGAATTCAACCCGCCTCAATGGGCTATGAAAGACGACCTGAATTGGGTTAATATGTCTACGGACTATATAAATTGGTTGGTAAATGAAAAAGGGTTCGATTGCATCAAAGAGTTTGTCATCTTCAACGAGCCTGATGGAAACTGGGCTTCAACCAACGGAGACTACGACCTCTGGCTGAAAATGGCCAGGACGTTTTCCTGGCAGATGGCCAGATATCCGGGGCTGGCTGAGAAGGTGAAGATCGCGGCTCCTGACGCCGTAGTAGGCTACCGAAACGAGGCTTCGGCCTATGATTGCGAAGGATGGGTCAGCCGTAGCGCAGCCGATTTCGACGATAGAATCGGGCTGTACGATGTCCACGCCTATCCTGGCCAGGCCAAGGTCAGAAGCGGAGAATTCGCCTCGGTTCTGCGAAGCATAAAAGGGAAGGTCCCTGATAATAAAAAAATCGTGTTGGGAGAGGCCGGATACAAGTATTTCAGCGATCCGGCCGACTCTCTCCTCGCGAAGGAATACTGGAAGAGGGTTGAAGACTGCCCTTTCACCCTGGGTTCCGACTGCAATATGCTCTGCGGGGATTATTTCTACGGACTTGACCTGCCTCTTCTGGCTATGGAGGTGATGAACAACGGTTTTTCCGGAGT
>JAILCZ010000112.1 GCA_024689985.1 Bacteroidales bacterium
AGCGGAGAGGAATGACGGGAAAGATTGTTATATTTGTGGATTATAATTGGTAGAATATGCGTTATTTAATCAGATCAATCAAGTATTTCATCTATATCGTCATTGTTCTTTCGTTGATGATGGCAGTCTTCGTGGTTATGAAGCTGGTGCCTGCGGATATCAACCAGATGTTTGTTAACGGCTATGATTCCGTGTGGAAGATTCTGGGTATGTTTGCCGTGGTGTCGCTTGTGTATCCTCGCTTCGGCTATGCGAAAAGGACGGCTGTCTCAGGTGGTACTTATGAGGAACTGCGCGGCACGGTTGTCGCATATATGCAGGAGAGCGGTTATGAACTCGTGAAGGAGGAGGACCAGACGATGGTTTTCCGCTCAAGGAGCTTCATTGACAGACTTGTAAAGGTGTTTGAAGATAAGGTGACGGTTTCCTATACTTTCGGAGGTTTTGAACTTGAAGGTCTCAACAGGAGCGTGACCAGATTCAAATACGGACTTGAAAACAGATTAAAAGGTTAAATTTATGAAAGACGGCGAATTTAAGACCGTGGCTTCTTTTACTGATGCCACCCTCGCACATATTACGGCCGGTATGCTGAATGAGAACGGCATTCCTGCGGCTGTTTTTGGTGAAACTTCTTCTTATCCTTCTATTTCTTTGATTCAGGCGATAGAGGTGAAGGTCAATGCGGCTGATTATGATGCCGCTCTCGAACTGATCAATAATCAGCAGTAATCCTGATGAGAGTCGGGAATAGTATACTCGGAGGCTTTGCGGCCGCTGCTCTTTTTCTGTGCAGTGGCTTCTCGTCTGGTGCCCAGCAACTTGCATCTCTTCCGGCGGATTCGAAAATCGTAACGGGAGAACTCCCGAACGGCATCACATATCATCTCTGTGCCAATGATTCGAAGAAGGGCTTCGCGGACTTCGCTCTTGTGCGCAAGGGGCCGGTAGATCCCTTCGAGGCGAGATACAGCCTTGCCGGTCTGCCGGGATTCTACGAGTCGGCTCCATTCGAGTTCCTCGCCAGGCACGGAATCGGTTACGACCGTGACGGCTATATCAGATATGAGGGAGATGCTACTATCTACAATTTCAGGGATGTGCCTGTCACTTCGGTGCTGGACACGACCTTGCTGATGATTTTCAATATCATCGACAGGCATCCTGAAACCCAGGACATCGTGATTGCCGGAGACATTTCGACATCTGCTGTGGTGGAGAGGATGAAGGTGCTGTCTATGATGGTGCCTCAGAGGACACCGGCGCCGGAGCCCCGCAAATATGTCTGGGAACCGGAACTGGAAAGGCCTGTCCTTGTTTCTGCAGACGGGGTCAGGGCGACTTACAAGTCTCCCCGTACCCCTGTTGACAAGATGAATACAGCCCAGCCGGTGGTGACCAGAAAGTTCTCCATCGAGCTTGGAATAATTGCGAAAAACAGGATTGAAAGGGCTCTGCTGTCTGCCGGAGTGCCGTTCGGAAGGGTCAGTGTGACTCATACGAACAGCTCGCAGACTCCTGGAGACGAGCTCTACGAATTCTACATCGAGACGGCGTCTGAGAATGGCTCTCAGGCTGCCCGCGTCCTTGGCGCCGAACTTTCCGACCTGTGCCGCAACGGCGCGTCCGTCGCAGAATATCAGGAGGCCCGCAACGAGCTTATGAGCAATGCGGACTTGATTCTCGGAGGTACAGCCGGCGAGGATTCCACAATCGTTCGCAGATGCGTTGCGTCCTATCTCTACGGCTCTTCACTTGCATCAGCCGAAACTGTCAAGGGCTTCTTCACCTCGAAGGCTATGAAAATAGAGACGGAGACTTCTCTTTTCAATAATTTCGTGGCCGCAATCGTGGACAGGACAACGAATCTCACTCTTTCGGTGCCTTCTGCGTCTGACGCGAAGAGCTTTGACGAGGGCTGGAAGAATGCTGAGATTTCGGATGACGTGAAGGTCATCGATTTCCCGGATACCCTCGGTCTGAAGACCACTCCGTACAAGTTCAAGCTGAAGAGATCGGTTTCTGAGCCGATTTCCGGAGGCGAACTCTGGACTTTCTCCAACGGAATCAAGGTGGTGTACAAGAGAAATACAAATCTCAAGGGCCGCTTTGCCTATTCTCTGATGATCAGGGGCGGAGGCTCTATGCTCGCTGATATGACTGCGGAACAGCAGAGCAAACTCCCTGAGATGGTTTTCTGCAACAATATCGCCGGTCTCAGCAACTATGCTTTCCACAGAATGCTGACCTGCAATGGTATCGTTATGAATCCTGAGGTTTCTCCGGTGGCCCTTAGCCTTTCCGGAACATCTCCGAGCAGCAAGCTTGGACTCCTTCTGAAATCCCTTCTTTCGATAACGGGAGCAAGGCAGCCTCAGTCTGACGACGAGTTCACGCTCAAGGCTGAGAATTATTTCACTTCTCAGTTCTCCCACGTTTCTGACGGATATATCATCCTCGTCGGAGACCTTGAGAGCGACAATGTGAAGAAACTCCTGATGCAGTCAGTGGCTGGTTTCTCCGTCAACAAGGCTCCTGTTACCAGGAACGGCATCCCTGAAATGCCGGCCTCCGGCGTGCTTCTGGAAACCAGGACCGGCGGTCCTGAATCCATCCTCGCTGAGCGCACTGCCCTCGTTCCGTTCACTACTGAAAGGCTTCTCGCCCTCAGGCTTGCTTCAATGGTCGCAAGAAGGGCCCTGGTTGGATCTCTTGCCCCTCTCGGCTGGTCAATCGACGTTAAATACAGCTACGAATTGATGCCTGTTGAGGCTATGAAGCTCAAGGCCCGTCTTATCCCTGCAAAGGAGGATGGCCTTCCTGACGGAATTTCTCCGAACAACCCAGAAGAGGCCCTGGCGGCTCTCAGGACGGCATTGAAGACTATGGCTGCCAACGACAAGGAACTCTCCGGCCTCAAGGCGATCGTGCTTGCGGAGCTCAAAGCCGATATGAACAATCCTGAATTCATCGTCAGCTGTGTGCAGGCGAGGTATTCAGTTGGAAAGGACCTGGTAACGAATTATGCGGACAAACTTGGCTCAATATCAGTCGGGGATGTCAATGCTGTGCTCTCCGCCATTGCCGAGGCCGGCGGAAAGGATATCATAATCAGTAAATAAAGTGGCTAAGAACCCCTTCGGAACAATTATACAGATCGGAGACATCCTTGTTTCAGAGGATGTCATCACCGAATATTTTGCCTGCGACTACGAGAAATGCAAGGGTTGCTGCTGCGTCTATGGCGACAGCGGAGCTCCCGTGGATGAGTCTGAGATAGAGGCCCTTGAGAGAAACTATCCGATTTATTCCCCTCTGATGCAGCAGAAGGGCCGCGACGTGGTGGCCGAGAAAGGATTTTTTGACATAGACGTGGAAGGCGACATCGTGACGCCTGTGATTCCCGGTACTCCTGGAATGGAGGAATGTGCCTACACTCATTTCGATGAGGATGGCAATTGCCTCTGCTCCATCGAAAGGTGCTTCTTCGCAGGGAAATGCAATTTCCGCAAACCGGTTTCCTGCTGGCTTTACCCGATCCGCGTGACGAAGCTCACGGGAGGCGGTCAGGCACTCAATCTGCACCGCTGGCATATATGCAAGGATGCTTTTGAGAAAGGGAAAAGAGAGAAAATCCGTGCATATCAGTTTCTCGAAGGCCCTCTGAAAGAGGCTTATGGTGAGGAATTTTATGCAGCATTATGTGCTGCGGCACAACATATTTTGAGGACTAAATAATATTTTTTGTTAAATTTGTAACAATGCGGCCTACGGGACCGCTTTTTGCTTGAAGTAACACTAAATAAATCAATAAAAAAATGAAGAAACTCATCCTTATCCTTTCGGCTGCGATTCTTTCAGTAGGCGTAGCATTCGCTCAGGACGTAGCAGAGGCTACAGCAACTTACAATTCAGGTGCAGAAGCACTCCAGAACGGCGACAAGTCAACCGCTGTCCTTTATTTCAAGAAGGCTCTCTCTCAGGCTCAGGCTTGTGGCGAGGCAGGTGCAGAAATCGTCAACAATTGTAAGTCTGCTATCCCTTCTGTTGTTCTTTCAACTGCTAAGGATGCATTCAACGATAAGAATTTCGACGGCGCCCTTGCCAAGATCGAAGAGGCTAAGGCTGCTGCTGCCGAGTATGGCGCAGAGGACGTAAAGGCTGAGGCAGAAGAGCTCATCCCTACCGTTCTTATGCAGAAGGCCAACGCTGCTTTCTCTGCAAAGCAGTATGCTGATGCCATCGATTCATACAAGCAGGTTGTTGCCGCTGACACAACTAACGGTACAGCCGCTGTCCGTCTCGGCGTCGCTCTCGTAGCAACAGGCAAGACAGACGAAGGCGTGGCCTATCTCGAGCAGGCTGCCCGCAACGGTGAGGAGAAGATGGCCCTCAAGCAGCTCTCCAACATCTTTGTAAAGAAGGCTAACGCTGCAAATAAGGCACAGAAATATACAGATGCCATCGCTGCCGCTGACAAGTCAAACTCATATATTGAGAACGCTACCGCTTACCTCATCAAGGGTACTGCTGCAAGCAAGCTCAAGAAGAACGATGCAGCTATCGAGGCTTACGAGAAGTTCCTCGAGCTCGATCCTAACAATAAGAACGCTGCCGCTTACACCTTCACTCTTGGCGTACTCTATCAGCAGGAAGGTCTCAAGGACAAGGCAAAGGAGGCTTACACAAAGGTACTTTCTGACGCTAAGTTCGGTGCACAGGCTAAAGCCGCTCTTGCTGCTATCAAGTAATTTATGACTCAGCTGGAACTTCTTGCTCCGGCAAGGACATTTGACATCGGCATTGCAGCCATCAGCTGCGGTGCCGATGCTGTCTATATCGCCGGCCCCGCATTCGGTGCGAGAAAGGACGCAGGCAACTCCGTCGAGGACGTGAAGGTGCTCTGCGATTTCGCGCATAGATACGGTGCAAGAATTTTCGTGACTCTGAATACCATCCTCTTCGAGGAGGAGCTCCCTGAGGCTGAAAAGATGCTCAGGGAAATCGAGGACGCAGGTGCTGACGGCTTCATCGTACAGGACCTCGGAGTCCTCTCTTTCGGGGCCAGGGTTCCCCTCCACGCGTCCACCCAGTGTGCGGTAAGGACTCCGGAAAAAGCCCGTTTTATGGAGAGCCTGGGTTTCTCCCGTGTCGTAATGGAGAGACAGACCAGCCTGGATCAGATCCGCTCCGTCAGGGACAATATCGAGGGTGAAATCGAGTACTTCGTTCACGGAGCCCTTTGCGTATCCTACAGCGGTCAGTGCTATATGTCGGAGAATATCGACGGCAGAAGCGCGAACAGGGGCGCCTGTATGCAGGCTTGCCGCTCACTCTACGATCTTGTGGATTCCGATGGAAGGGTACTCGGCAGAAACAAGGCCTTCCTTTCCCTGAAGGACTACAATCTCAGCGACAGACTCGCCGACCTGGCTGATGCCGGAGTCAATTCTTTCAAGATTGAAGGACGACTGAAGAATATTTCCTATGTCAGGAATGTAGTCAGGGCTTATTCCGAAGCTCTGGACAAGGTGGTCGCCGCCAATCCTGACAAATATTGCAGGGCTTCGTTTGGCCGTGTTTCAGGAGGTTTCGTTCCAAGCCTGGACAAGACCTTCAACAGAGGCTATACGAGTCTTTTCATAGATGGCCAGAGGCACCGGGGTTGGTCAAGTATGGACGCACCCTAGTCTGTAGGAGAGTATATCGGCAGAATCCGCGGCGTAAGACCGAAGGGCCGCTTCGATATGAATATCGACGTGGAACTTGAAAGGGGAGTGGAACTGCGCAACGGTGACGGCTTCTGTGTGGTCGGCAAGGATTCCCTCACTGGTTTCCGTGGCGATGTGTGCAGCGGCTCCGTGATTACCGCCAAGGCGCTCAAGGAAGTCCGCCCGGGCCAGAAACTCTACCGCAATATCAACGCAGCCTTTGAGAAGGCTCTTGAGAATAATCTTCCGGAAAGGACGCTTGATGTCCGTGTCTGGATGACCGCGACAGGTGACGGCGTCGATGTCAGGGCTGTCTCAGAGGATGGCAGGGAGGTCCGTCTTCTGGCTGCCAAAGGCGCAGAGCCTGCCAAGGACCGCGGCAGGATGGAGGATGTGGCC
>JAILCZ010000091.1 GCA_024689985.1 Bacteroidales bacterium
CCACTTCTGAGGAAGTTTCTCCGCGAATTCATCCACGTGGGCAAGCCTTGCCGCTGCAATCACTTCCTCGTCCGTAGCATCCTTCCTGCCGATGCGGATGTTTTCCAGCACCGTATTGTTGAAGAGGGTCACGTCCTGGAAAACAATTGAATAAAGGCTCATCAGAGTCTCCGGATCCACTTTGGAGATATCCATACCGCCGACCCTGATCGTGCCGGACGGGATGTCCCAGAATCTGGAGGCCAGCCTTGAGACCGTGGTCTTGCCTGAGCCGGAAGGGCCGATGAGGGCCGTCACCTCGCCCTGGCTTGCGGTGAAGCTGACGCCGCTGAGCACCTTGCCGGACTTCTCATAGCCAAAATCAACGTTGTCGAATTCGATGTCATAGCCCTTGTTGGAAAGGACTTCCGCGCCGCCCTGCTCCGGATGGCTCAGAATTACGTCCATTCTTTCGCACTCCACGTTCAAAGCAATTATTGCTCCAAGATTGATGAGGGCGGATGCCATAGGATCATAAAGCCTGGACGCAACCAGGAGGAACATAAAGAATGCAATCAGGTCAAGTTCCCCAGCCACGAGAAGATTCGCGCCGACTAGGGCTACGGTGGCGATTCCAAGTTTGAGGATCATCTGTGCAGTGACCACGAAATAAGCGACGCCGAGCTCAGCCTGCACCGCTCTTTTCTCTACGAGGTCGATTCTTGGGAAGAGGTCGTCGAGATATGTCTTTTCCGCATCATTGGCCCTGATGTCCTGGAACGCCTCGAGTCCTTCCTGGATATGGTCGGCAAGATCCATCTTCGCTTCGTTCTGACGACGGGAATACCTGTTTTGAATCTTGCTTGAGAAAATAACTATTGACATTGATACTGGCACTACCCAGAAGGCGGCCAGAGCCATCCTCCAGTCAAAGAAGAAAAGGCTGATTCCAATAAGTATGGTTGAAATCATCGAACCGATAAGTTCCGGAACATAATGGGATGTTCCAGTCTCTATCACGGCGCAGTCCGCCATAATCGTGCTTGTAAGGTCTGCAAGGTCTTTCTTTCCGAAGAAGGAAAGAGGAATCTTGCGGAGTTTCTCCGCCAGGGAAATTCTTCTTCGGCCGCTTTCAAGGTAAACGGAAGTGAATTGCTTGTCGTACTTGAAATATTCCATCGCCAGGATTGCAAGAAGGCAGACGACGATCTTCCAGACATAAGACCAAGGGTTTGACACGCCTTCTCCCAGAAGATCCACCACGAGGAAATACATCAGGCAGACTGGCAGCATCAACACCATATCCATCGCCGCAGATGCCAGGCCCGACTTGACCAGGTCAACGGCTCCCTGTCTTGATGACGCGTATTTATGTTGTATTCTATCTATCAATTTCATTGATTGTTCTCCTATGATTAATTACTACTTGATATTCCATTTCACGCTCTCGCAGTACTGTTTCCACATTGAAGCGTACTTGCCACCCTTCTCCAGAAGTTCGGCGTGACTGCCGCTCTCGGAAATGCGACCATCTTCAACCACATTGATGCAGTCCGCACCCGTAACGGATGAAAGTCTGTGCGCAATCATAATAAGAGTCTTTCCGTCCGCGCTCATCTCAGAGAAAGCTTTCTGGACCCTGGCCTCATTGTCCGGGTCGGCAAATGCAGTCGCCTCATCCAATACGACTATTGGAGTGTTCTTCAGCATCACCCTGGCGATTGCCACTCTCTGCTGTTCTCCTCCGGAGAGATAGGTGCCCTTTGTTCCTATCACTGTATTGATTCCGTCAGGAAGCTTCTCCAGGATATCATCGCACTGGGCCTTGTGAAGGGCTTCGAGAACCTCTTCTTCCGTAGCTGAAGGATTACCTAATCTGACATTCTCCAGAATACTGGTTTTCAAGAGTTTGCTATCCTGAAAAACGAACGATACCCTGGAGTTGAGTTCCTTCTTTGCAATCGAGCGGATATCAGCACCTCCGAGGCTTATGCGGCCTTCCGTCACGTCGAAGAATCTTGCTACCAGACTAGCAAGCGTCGTCTTTCCCCCGCCGGAAGGTCCTACGAAAGCGACCTTCGAGCCGGCAGGGATTCTCAGGCTCACCCCGTCTATGGCGAAGCGCTCGGAGTCAGGATAGCGGAAGCG
>JAILCZ010000056.1 GCA_024689985.1 Bacteroidales bacterium
GTTCCGTCTTCGCTTACGGTGAATTTCACGTTCATATCCTTGTATGCCATACCATAGATCCGTTCCGGATCGTTCTGGTATTTAGGTCTCGGGTCCAGGGCAATCAGCTGTTCGATTGCACTCCTGTCTTTCTCGGATATGTTGTTTATGCTTCCGTCGAACGTAACGTTGAGTTTCTTCCAGCCGGTATTGTCCACGAATCCGCTTCTGATTCCAGGATGGCTGTCAGCATATTCTACATATGGTTTTATGTCATATATTGGAGTGCCGTCCATAAGGTCGGCTCCGCTTACTATGATTACCGGACCCTCAGGTGAGTCTTTGATGATTTCCTTGATCTTGACCGAAGACAGACCGAGATGGTTGGGTCTGAAAGGGGAGCGAGTGGCAAATACGCCCATTCTTTCATTGCCGCCAAGTCGGGGCGGTCTTACGGTAGGACTCCAGGCTTTTCCTTCTTCTGCCTTGGCTGCCTCGGAAAAGCCCCAGATCAGCCAGAGGTAATCGAAGTCTTCAAGTCCTTTCAGGGCATCTGGATTGCGATATTCGGGGGAAAAAACGATTCGTCCTTCCAAGTCTGGTGCGAGATTTGCCTGCCTTGGTATTCCGAACTTTTCTTTAAGCGGAGAAAAAAATATCGCGAAAGATTTAATCAACATGCTTTAAAGTTACGAATTTGTTTTTATATTTGGCAATGCAACAGTCATTTGATTTGGAAAGATTCCGTGCTGCACACCGTGGTGAAGGTGGATTGACAGATTATTCCACCGCGATGCAGGAGATAAAGAATGGTCAGAAGACGGGCCATTGGATGTGGTATATCTTCCCTCAGCTCAGAGGCTTGGGGTCTTCACAGACAGCCACTTATTACGGAATCATCGGAAAGGCAGAGGCTAAGGCCTTTCTTGCGGACAAGATTCTTGGTTCCCATATAAGGGAGATTACCAACAATCTATGTCAGGTAAAAGGGAAAACTGCTGCTGAGATTTTCGGACCTATAGACGTGAAGAAACTTAGGTCATCCCTTACTCTCTTCTATGTCGTCTCCGGAAAGGAAGAATGTTTCAGATGGGCTTTGGCCAAGTATTTCGACGAAAAACTTGATCCGAAGACGCTTGAAATGTTATAGACTGACACTACACTAACTATTATAATATCCATTTTATGAAAAAGAAAATCGTTATGGCCTGGCTTATCCTGACAGGCTTGTTCGTGAGCGTATCTGCATTCGCTCAGCTTGATGCCGCGACTTTGGCGAAACGTCAGGCAAGAAAGAACCTCGTCATCAAAGAGTGGAACACTGATGCCAAGACAAACACCAAATGGCTCGACCACGTGACCACATATAATGACAAGGGGGAAAAGCTCGAAGAAATCGAGTACAACCAGTACGGTCAGACCTGGAGGGAAACCTACGAGTATGGCGAGAATGGAAAGATTGTCAAGAACGTCCATTATGACGCCAAGAACAAGGTGACCAACATCTACAAGTACGAGTACAATTCAGACAACACCAAGAAGAAAAAGTATAATTATCTTCCTAACGGTAAACTGTATACCGTCAAAGTGTACGAGTACGACTTAACTGAGTAGTCTTATGTTAGCCGATACACTCGCCAGGATGCAGCCCATCACCCTCGAGGAAATGGACTCCATCAAGTTGATGAACCGTATAGATACGAAGTTCGTCACATCGCGGGCGGTCCTTGAGAAGATTCTCGAGGATGCTCTCGCGATCGGATACAGAGTGTGCGAGATTGACGGCGAGCGCCTGATGGGCTATGATTCGATGTATTATGACCTGGACAACCTCGGGATGTACATCGCCCATCACAATGGCAAGAAGACCCGTCAGAAGGTCAGGGTAAGGCAGTACAAGATTTCCGGCATCACTTATCTGGAAATCAAGAGGAAGAACAACAAGGGAAGAACCAAGAAGAAGAGAATCCAGGTGGATCCGTCAATGCTGATGAATCTGCACGACGGAGCTCCTGAAGATGTGAGGACGTTCCTCGCTGAGAATTCCTGGTTCACCGTTGACCAGCTCACTCCTGCCTGCACTACCAATTTCAACAGAATCACTCTGGTCAATCCCGGCAAGACCGAGCGTCTTACCATCGATATGGACCTCAGTTTCAGCAATGCCCGTTCCGGAATAACCCGAGGCCTTGACGAGGCCGTGATCATCGAGCTGAAGCAGGACGGCCGTCTGGCTTCTCAGATGAAGGGCATCCTTCTGGAAAGACGCGTTCATCCATACCGCGTCAGCAAGTATTGCATCGGAACTGCTCTCACTTCTCCGGGTGTCAAGGTCGGGAGATTCAATCAGAAAATCATTTACATAGAAAAACAAATCGGACATAAATTACGCTAACCGTTATGAAACGTATTATCACTTTTATCATCGCAATTACTGTCGCTGTTGCGGCATTCGCACAGATAGACCCTATGATGCAGCAGGCCCAGGCCGTTCCTGCGGATTCCGCTGAACTTGCAGTTTCGGATGAATTCCTTGAATTCGACCCTACGATCGCAGCCGAGAACGGCTTTGAGGTCGGAGTCGATGAACTCGGCAACTATACCGTGATGAGTTCTACCAAGCAGGTTATGAATGATGTCGTGTCTCTTCTTGAGAGATTCCTCTTCAACCTCCTCATCTGCTGGATCATCGCCCACTTCTTCTATTATTCAAAGAGCCACCGCAAGGATTATTACTTTACATTCGTGATCTTCTCTTCTGCAATGTTCCTGCTCTTGTTCGTGATGAACAACCTCAGCCTGCAGATCGGATTCACTCTCGGTCTCTTCGCAATCTTCGGAATGATCCGCTACCGTACGGAGGCAGTTCCTATCCGTGAGATGACCTATCTCTTCATCACTATCGCCGTTTCAATCATCAACGGCATCGGCGCTGAAGTTCCGTTTGCCCTCATCCTCACCGCCAACCTCGCAATCATCGTCGTCGTGGCAATCCTCGAGGCAAGCAACAAGTTTATGAAGCATATGTCCACGAAGCTCGTTATCTACGACAAGATCGACCTCATCGTTCCTGAGCGCAGGGCTGAGCTTATGGAAGATCTTAAGAAGAGGACGGGACTTGACATCGACTCCATTGAAATAGGTCAGATCGACTTCCTCAAGGACTCTGCCTGGATCAAGGTGAAATATGTGCTCGGAAAGAATCAGGTCAATGAAATCGATTCTCTCCGCAAGACGAAGGATTTTCAAGAACAATAATAAATTGACTACATTATGAAACTTAAGTATTTTGCAGCCATTTTACTTATGGCCTTCACTGTTCCTGCGTTCGCAGCCTCTGATGATGACGATTCAGCTGTAGGCGCACGCCTTTCAGGAGGTATCAATTACAAGATCAAGAAGGGTTTCCACCTCAATGCATCGGAGGAAATCAGGTTCAATTCGAATGACGGTTTCGACAAGTCTTATACCAATGTGGGACTTGACTACAAGCTGAATCCTTATCTCAAGGTGGGCTGCGGTTACGACCTCATCCTCGTGAACGGAACTTCTGCTTTCAAGGTACGTCACAGAATCGCAGGTGACATTACCGGTACAGTAAAGGCCGGCAACTGGAAGTTCAGCCTCAAGGAAAAGTTCCAGGGAACCTACCGTTCGGGAGTGAACACTTACCAGAAGCCTGAGTTCGCCCTCAATCTCAAGAGCCGCTTCAAGGTTGCCTACAAGGTGAATTACAAGGTCCAGCCTTATGCTTCAGTTGAACTCCGCCATCTTCTCAATGGTGCGGAGTGGTCTGAGGAGGGCACGACCAGCAGCTATGCAAGCGCATCTTATCTCGGTCATTCTGACGCTTATATGAACCGCGTCCGTACGATGGTCGGTGTTGACTGGAAGGTCAGCCAGCAGAGCGCATTCGACATTTTCCTGGTTTATGATGCGAACAATGACACCATCATTGACTCCAACAAGGAAGGCTCTACTCTCAAGGCTCAGATCTATGACGAAAAAACCAGCCTCTTCGCTGTCGGTGTAGCATATACCTTCTCGTTCTAGAAGATATTATAATATAAAGTAAAGACGCGGGGCAGATGCCTCGCGTCTTTTGTGTTAAGTCCGTTATAGTTTGTATGATATTAAGTGCTCTTTAGAGGGCAATCTTCACACCGGCTCCGAGAACGAAGTTCGTTCTGAAGAAGTTGTCGTGGTAGGCACGGGTGCCGTCGCCCATAATGTCAGCCTGCATTGAATCCTTCTCGAGGTGACGGTAGAATGTCTTCATCATACCGAAGTCGATTGAAAGGTCGTCGCTGAGCTTGAACTTAGCACCTACAAGGGCTGAGGTTGAAGGAGCGGAGAAGCTCATATCGCTGATGTAGTTTTTTGCGTCACCGAAGCCGAACTCTGTTTCCTGAACACCGCAAGAGAGGGTGAGCCAGTTGTTGAGGTCGTATTCAGCACCTGCGATTGCCTCCCAGCAGTTTCCGTCGAGGTATTCCTCGCGTCCGCCGTACTGCTTGGCATTCTTGTCGAAGTACATATTGCCCTGGGCGTAAACTCTGAATCTGTCAGTTGCCTCATAGCCTGCACCTACTGAAAGGAAGCCTGGAATGTCGCTTCTCATCTTGAGGCCGTCGTCATACTGGCTGAGGCCTGTGGTGTTCTGCTGAGTTTCGTTGTTGAGCTGGAAGATAGTGCGGAACTCATAGCGTGCAGCTACATTCCACTTGCCGGACTTGAAGTCGATGCCGATGATCGGGTTGAATCCGAAGTCTGTCTGCTCAACGTCGAGGACGATGTTCTGGCTGGCCTGCTGCATAGCTGCTGCGTAGTAGCTGTAAGTAGCGGCCTTGGTTGCATCTGTAGTGTTGGCTGCAAGGTTCTGGAGAACCGTGACGGTGTTCACTCCGTTTGTAGTGAACTCGATGTCTGATACCATTGCGTCATATGCGTTGATCGCATAGGTGAGACGGCCACCGAGGGATACAGAAAGCTTGTCGTTGATCTTGTAAGCTGCACTTACCTGTCCTGAATAGTAGTAAGATGAGCCTGTGAGAGTCATATTGAGGTTATAGAGGGTGTTGCTCAGTCCCATCTCGTTGAGAAGGGCAGCTGCGGAAGCGAACTTTGACTCGAATGAGCCGAGGCCGTCCTTGTAGCGGAGCTTTCCACCACCTGCGGTGATGCCCATATGAGCTGATACTGCCCATCTGTCCCATACATAGGCGATGTCGAATGAAGGGATGAAAGGAGCCGTAGCTCTTCCCTTGTACTTGCGGGTGTCTTCACCCTGGAAGTTGACATTGTATTCGTATGGCTGATAGGTAACTTCGTCCTGTCTTGTCTGGAAAGCTGACTCCCAGTTTGCACCGAGGTAGAGACCAGGCTTCATGAATGCTACTCCTGCAGGGTTGAAATATGCACCGTCAACGCTGATGACAGCAACCTGAGCAGGCATTCTGAGGAATGCGGCGGTCTGCTGGGTGTTGGTGTTGAAACCACCTGCGAGAGCTGGAATTGCAGCGATGACTGACGCTGCAAGCGTAATAGTTTTCTTGTTCATACTTTTTTGATCTAGTTTTTGAAGCGGTGGCAAAGGTATAGCAACTTTTCCTTTTGACAATAAGATTCGACCTTTTGATATAAACTTTGAGGGCTTTTTTTAAAGATTGTCCTCCTTATGACAAATATCTGACCTCTTTTTTCCGTAAGTTTGTATTGCTTTCGGGCAAATTTTGGAACTAAAACTAATTCTGATGAAACTTAAATTTTTACTCTGCGCCCTCCTCGTGACCCTATCTGCGGGTGTTTGGGCGGGCGAATCCAAGCCAATTAAAATCCAGGGTTCGGTCGGAAAATTGAAGACGATCGTGGTGAAGCCTGAACTGAAGGAAGGGGAGAAGGTCCCTATGGTGATAATCTGTCACGGATTTACCGGTAACAAGAATGAGACCTTGCTCAAGATGATTTCCGAAGGCCTGGAGGCCGAAGGTATTGCATCAGTGAGATTCGATTTCAACGGACACGGTGAGAGCGACGGAGCCTTCGAGAATATGACCGTCGGAAATGAGCTTGAAGATGTTGCCTGCATATATGAATATGTAAGCGGCCTGGATTTCGTGGATAAGGCCCGCATCGGTATCGCCGGACATTCACAGGGCGGACTGGTCGCATCGCTTTTCGCTGCGAAGATGGGCAAGTCCAAAATCAGGTGTGAAGCCCTCCTTGCTCCTGCAGCCTGCATTCCGGAGGATATCAAATCCGGAAAGATGCTCGGCGCGAAGTTCGACCCTCAGAACATTCCTGAGTCAGTGAATGTCTGGGGACACAAGGTGGGCAAGGCATATCTGGAATATGGATACAAGCTTGATGTATATAAGGAGGCCGGAATGTACGACGGCAAGGCTACCGTCATCCACGGTACCAACGACAGGGCCGTTCCTTATGACTTCGGCTTCAGATATACCAAGGTGCTGAAGGATTGCGAGCTTCAGACTCTGGAAGGCTTCGACCACGGTTACAACCAGGACAAGGGCAAGGCGGCAGACCTCACGGTTGATTTCCTGAAGAGGAATCTCGTGCGTTTCGGCTCTTCGGAACTTCTCGTGGTTTCTTCCGAGAATCTTCACTGTGACGACAGCGTGCTGGTTTTCACGCCTGAGAATGCTCAGGGCAATGACATCCCTGCAGTTCTTCTTCTGCACGGCTATTCCGGCAATTACAAGAACTGGCCTACTCAGATGGATGTCCAGAAGCTATCTGACGAGACCGGCTTCAGAATCATCTGTCCGGACGGATTCTATGGCAGCTGGTATTTCGATGATGCGGACAAGGACAAGATGCAGTGGAGGACATTTTTCTGGAGTGAACTCTGGCCTCTTCTCAAGCGCAATTATGTGCTTGCTCCGGAGAGGACTTTCATCACCGGTCTTTCTATGGGAGGCCACGGAGCGATGAACATCTTCCTCGACCAT
This sequence comes from Bacteroidales bacterium, assembly GCA_024689985.1. Lineage (GTDB taxonomy): Bacteria > Bacteroidota > Bacteroidia > Bacteroidales > UBA932 > Cryptobacteroides. The sequence continues at coordinate 6,951 of JAILCZ010000056.1, forward strand.
CCTGATTACTTCCGCGGTGCCGGTTCTATGTCCGGAGTGCTCGACCTTTCCTGCTCGGGTTCTCTTCCTGTGATCCTCGACGTTCTCGACGCCCAGGACGTAAAGGATGAAAAAGTAAAGGCCGAATCCGCATATATGCGACTCGGCCGTGTAAAGGAGATGTGTACGCCTGAAGATATCGCCAAGAAGATCATCGTCGTGTCCGTAGGTTACTACGACACCAGATTCGTCCCTGCGGCAGAAGTCTTCAGACAGAAGTGTCTTGAGTATGACCTTCCGCACATCTTTATGACTTCACCTGCGCGTCACAAGTGGAATTACTGGACGTGGGTGGTGAACTATCATCTCAGCTGGTTCGCTGAGAAGCTCTAGTATTTGTCTTTTTGATGAACGTATCCGGGCTTGTGACGGATGATCAGTTCCTTTTCGATGTCCTTGATGCCGAGTCCGTAGTACTCGAGGAGGACGAGAAGATGGTAGATCACGTCAGAGGCTTCGGATACGAGTCTTTCTTTGTCACCTGCAATCGCCTCGATGACGGTTTCGGTGGCCTCTTCTCCAAGTTTTTTTGCAATCTTCTTAGGTCCTTTCTCGAAGAGGAAGGTCGTGTATGATTCTGCAGGCATTTCCTTGTGGCGCTGCTGGACCACGCCTTCGAGCTCGCGGATGAAGCCTTCGGCATCGTCTGAATATTCGCCCCAGCAGGTGGTCGTTCCCTTGTGGCAGGTAGGACCGTGAGGATTTGCGCGGACGAGGAGGGTGTCCTTGTCGCAGTCTGCGGCGAGGGAGACGAATTCGAGGTAGTTGCCGCTTTCCTCACCCTTTGTCCAGAGTTTCTGGCGGCTTCTGCTCCAGAATGTCACCCTTCCTTCTTTCTGGGTTTTCTCGAGGGCCTCGGCATTCATAAATCCCATCATAAGGACTCTGAGAGTCTTGTCGTCCTGAACGATGGCAGGAACGAGTCCGTCAGCATATTTGCTGACATCCAAATCTTCAAACTTTATCATATTCTTACTGTTATTCCTCTGTTGACTAATTCTTCCTTCAGGTCAGGAATGCGGATTTCTCCGAAATGGAAGATGCTGGCCGCGAGGGCGGCGTCAGCCTTTCCCTTTGTGAGTACGTCGGCTATATGGTCCACATTTCCGGCGCCTCCTGATGCGATGATCGGAATCTGGAGGAATTCGTCCAGTTTCGCGAATGTCTCGCAAGGATAGCCTGATTTCATTCCGTCGTGGTTCATCGAGGTGAAGAGAATTTCTCCGGCACCTCTTTCCTGGGCTTCGCGGGCCCAGCTGAAAAGTTCCTTTTCGGTGCTGTGCTTTCCGCCGTGGGTGGTGATATGCCAGATGCCGTCGGTCTCTCCGCTCGGCTGTGTGCCGTCGTGAAGTCTGGCGTCAATCGCTACCACTACGAACTGTGATCCGTATTTTTCGGCAAGTTCCGTAATCAGGCCTGGGTTGTTCACTGCGGCCGTATTGATGGAAATCTTGTCGGCTCCTGCGTCGAGAAGGCGGGCTCCGTCTTCGTAGGTGGAGATTCCTCCTCCGACCGTGAACGGAATGTCTATTCTTTCGGAAATCTTGGTCACCAGTTCGGTGAATGTCTTTCTGCCTTCGAATGATGCGCTGATGTCGAGATAGACGAGCTCGTCAGCTCCCTCTGCGGCATATTTCGCTCCCATTTCCACGGGATCTCCGACTTCGCGGAGGCCTTCGAAGTTTATTCCTTTTACTGTCTGGCCGTTCTTGATGTCCAGGCAGGGTATGATTCTCTTTGCTAGCATCGGCTCAACTTCTTCAGGTCTTCAATTGTTATTCTGCCCTCGTAGAAGGCTTTGCCCACGATGACGGCTTTCAGGCCAAGTTTGTCAAGGCCGAGGATGTCGTCCACGCAGGAGATGCCTCCGCTGACGATTACCTTTATGTCCGGGAATTCGGACTGCATTCCTGTATAGATGGTGCTGTCCACGCCCTGAAGCATTCCGTCGTGGGATATTTCGGTGCAGATTACCTGCTTGAGTCCGCTGCCGGTGAATTTGGAAATAAGGTCAGATGCGGTGAGCGCGCTGCTTTTCAGCCAGCCGTGGGTGGCTACGAAGCCGTTCTTGGTGTCCACTCCTAGGACGATTCTGTCTCCGCCGAACTGCTTCAGCCAGGAGTCGAATTCTTCAGGAGCCGTCACTGCTATGCTTCCGCAGATAGCGTATCTTGCTCCGGCATTCAGGACTGATGAGAGGGCTTCGCCGCTCTTTATTCCGCCTCCGAATTCCACTTCGAGACCGGTCCCGGAAGCAATTCTTTCAAGGACCTTGAGATTCTGAGGTACGGATGCCTTGGCTCCGTCGAGGTCGACGACGTGAAGTCTTCTGATGCCGGCTTCTTCGAACATCTTTGCGACCTCGAGAGGATCCTTGAAGTAGGTCTTCTTCTGGTCGTAGTCGCCCTGGGTGAGACGGACGCATTCTCCGCCGATTATGTCAATTGCAGGTATTATCTGTATCATATTTCAAGGAAGTTCTTTAGGATTCTGCTGCCGACAGGGCCGCTCTTTTCCGGGTGGAACTGGGTTCCGTAGAAATTGCCCCTGTTGAGGGCTGCGGCGAAGGTCTGGCTGCCGTAGGTTGTCTTTGCGATTACCCTGGTGTCTCCGCTCTGCGGCAGGGACGGGGCGAAGGAATGGACATAGTAAACGAAGTCGCCTTCCTTGATTCCCTTGAAGAGGGGAGAATCCAGGCTCTCTATCGTGTTCCATCCCATCTCCGGAATCTTGATCTTCTCTTCTTCCGGCTGGAATTTCCTGACCTTGGAGTCAAAGACGCCGAGGCAGGTGGCGTTTCCTTCCTCACTGCACTGGCAGAGCACCTGTATTCCGATGCAGATGCCGAGAACAGGCTGCGTCAGGGTAGGAATCACCTTGTCAAGCCCTCTGCTGCGGAGGTTGTCCATAGCTGAACTGGCTTCACCTACTCCCGGAAGGAGGACGTGGTCGGCGCTGCGGATGATTTCCGGATCAGATGTGACCACATAATCCTGGCCGAGTTTCTTGAGGGCGTTCTCGACGCTTCTGAGGTTTCCCGTATCGTAATCTACTATTGCTATCATTATTATTCCGTCTGTTAAAGAACTCCCTTGCTGCTTGGCAGCTCGTATGGGAACTGACTGCGGGCAATCGCCATCCTGAGTGCTCTTGCAAAGGCCTTGAAGATGGATTCTGCCTTGTGGTGGTCGTTCGTGCCCACTGCCTTGATGTGCATATTCACCTTCATCGCGCTGGCGAGAGACTGGAAGAAGTGTTCGAACATTTCGGTAGGCACGTCGCCCACGCGGTCTCTGGTGAATTCCACATCCCATCGGAAGTCGATTCTGCCTCCGAAGTCCATAAGCACCATAGCGTCGCAGTCGTCCATCGGAAGAACGAAGCCATAGCGGCCGATGCCGAGCTTGCTTCCGAGGGCTTTGTCTATGACTTCTCCGAGGACGATGGCCACGTCTTCCATAGTGTGGTGCTCGTCAACTTCGAGGTCGCCTATGGCCTTGACATTGAGGGCCACGCCTCCGTGATGAGGAATCTGCATAAGCATATGGTCGAGGAAGCAGAGGCCCGTGGATACGGAATCTGTTTCAGCCTGACGGCGGTCGAGGTCGATTTCGACGGTGATGTCTGTCTCGCGTGTCTTCCTGTGGATCTTGGCGTGGCGGTCGGAAGCCTCAGGAAGAGGCTCTCCGTTCATAACGGCGATGACCTTGGTGTTCTCGGCAGGTGTGCCGACCGTTATTCTGAGACAGTCCTTGCAGAGGACGACCTTCGTCCTGTTACGGACGATGATGCCGGCTGATAGGAGCCTGTCATACCAGACGTTGGCGTCGTCAACTTTCACGAGGAGGAAGTTGGCGTCGGAAGGGTAGATCTTCTTTACGCAAGATGCGTTCTTGATGCCTTCCGCAAGCCTTTCCCTCTCGGAAAGGACTTCGCTTACGTGACGGTTCTTCTCTTCGAGGTTGATTTTCGAGAGGGCAGTCTTCTGGGCGAGAATGTTGATGTTGTATGGATATTTCACGCGGCCGAAGAGTTCGTTGACCTTCGGGGTGCTGTATGCGATTCCGAGTCGGATGCCGGCCATTCCCCAAGCCTTTGACATCGTCTGGAGGACGATGAGCTGAGGGTATCTGTCGATGAGAGGGGCTACGCTTTCTTCTGATGAGAAGTCTATGTAGGCCTCGTCCACTACGAGGATTCCAGGGAATTTCTGGAGTATCTCCTCGATCTGGCTTACCTTGAAGGCGTTGCCCGACGGGTTGTTCGGTGAACAGATCCAGCCTACGCGGGTGTTGGCGTCAGCTGCGGCAAGAAATTTCTCCGTGTCCAGGGAGAAGTCTTCCTCCAGGTTCACGAATTTTACCTTGACGTCGTTGGTGGCTGCCGCTACGCTGTACATTCCATAGCTCGGCGCAATCATCACGGCGTTGTCCACGCCCGGACGGCAGAAAATCCTATAGACGAGGTCGATGGCCTCATCGCTGCCGTTTCCGAGGAAGATTCTGTCTGCAGGCACTCCCTTGACCTTGGAGATTAGCTCTTTGAGCTGCTTCTGATGAGGGTCAGGATAACGGTTTATTCCGTTTTCATAAGGGCTTTCGTTGGCATCGATGAAAATGTCGATGTCTCCTCCGCTGAATTCGTCCCTTGCCGTGCTGTACGGTTCGAGGGCAAGTATGTTGGGACGTACGAGACTAAGTGGATCCATTATTTGATTCTGACTTTTACGGCGTTTGCGTGAGCGTCGAGGCCTTCAGCGTCAGCCATAGTTATAATTGTATTTGAAAGACCCTTCAAACCCTCCTGGGAGAGTTCCTGGTAGGTGATTTTTCTGATGAAGCTGTCGATGTTCACTCCGCTGTAGGAATGAGCCCAGCCGCTGGTTGGGAGGGTGTGGTTCGTACCTGAGGCATAGTCTCCGGCGCTTTCGCAGGACCAGTTGCCGATGAATACGGAACCTGCCGCGGTAATCTTGGCGGCGATGTCCCAAGGCTTGTCCATTGCGATGATTAAGTGCTCGGAACCGTAGGCATTGGCGAATTCGATCATTGCCTCCTTAGTGTCCATCACGATAGCGCGGCTGTTGCCGAGGGAGCTTTCGAGGGCCGAAGTCCTGCTGAGGCCTTTGAGCTGATCTTCGATGCAGGCCTGCACCTTGTCGGCTATCTCCATGCTGTCGCAGACGAGGATTGCCTGGCTGTCGGCTCCGTGCTCACACTGTGAGAGAAGGTCTGAAGCTATGAATTCAGGCTTTGCTGTCTCATCTGCCATAACCATTACTTCCGAAGGACCTGCCGGCATATCTATGGCTACTTCCGAAACGCTGACGCTCTGTTTTGCCATAGTCACGAATCTGTTGCCGGGACCGAAGATCTTGTCACGCTTGGTGATGGTCTCCGTACCGTAGGCCATAGCTGCGATAGCCTGGGCTCCGCCTGTCTTGTAGATGTGGCGTACTCCGCAGAGCGTGGCCGCATAGACGACTGCCGGAGCGACCTTTCCCTGCTTGTCGGTAGGTGTGCAGAGGATTACGTCCGGGCATCCTGCGACTGCGGCAGGAATTGCGAGCATCAGTACGGTCGAGAAGAGGGGAGCGTTGCCGCCTGGAATGTAGAGTCCGATTTTCTGGATCGGAACAGGTCTCTGGTAGCATCTGACTCCCGGGGTGGTCTCGACTTCGACTTCCTTAGGCAGTTGTGCCTCGTGGAATTTCCTGATGTTTGAATATGCTTTGTCGAGGGCCTCCTTGACTTCAGCGCTTACAAGCTCTGCCGCCTCCTGCTTTTCCTGGTCGCTGACCTCGAGGCTGTCAATCTCCACGCCGTCGATTTCCCTGGCGAGTTCGCGGAGGGCCTTGTCGCCATCCTTTCTCACTCTGTCGAGGATGCCGGCAACTATGGTTGCGATTTTGTCGTTGTTCTGGGTGGCTCGCTCAGTCAGGGCTTTCCACTCGGACTTCTGTGGATTTGTATAAATATTCATTTTAGAGAACAAGTTTTTCAACGCTCGTAACGAGAATTCCGGTTGCACCTGCTTCCTTGAGGGCTTCGATCTTTTCCCAGAGGACATCTTCAGCCACCACTGTGTGGAGGGAAGACCAGCCTGTCTCCGCAAGAGGAAGGATGGTAGGGGATTTCATTGCCGGAACAATCTTGAGGGCATCGTCAATCTTGCCGTTAGGAATGTTCATCATAAGGTATTTCAAACCCTTGCTGTCGCTCACTGCGTTGAATCTGAAAATGAGCTTCTCGAGAATCGCTTTCTTCTCTTCGCTGAGGTTCTTGTTCGTGATGAGGACGGCTTCGCTGAAAACGATTTTCTCAACTTCCTTGAGGCCGTTGCTTACGAGAGTTCCGCCTGAAGAGACGATGTCGAAGATTGCATCAGCCATTCCTGCCGCAGGGGCGATTTCCACTGAGCCTGCAATAGTGTGGATCTGTGCGTCGATATTGTTGTCCTTGAGCCATTTGCTGAGGATCCCGGGATATGAGGTGGCAATTCTCTTGCCGTTGAAATACTCAGGTCCGTCGTACTGCTCGTCCTTTGGAATTGCGAGTGAAATGCGGCAGGCTCCGAATCCGAGCTTGCTTGCAATTTCTACGTCGAATCCTCTTTCGAGGACTTCGTTGTATCCTACGATTCCAGCATCAGCAGCTCCCATTGAAACTGCCTGCGGGATATCGTCATCCCTGAGGTAGAGAAGTTCTACAGGGAAGGTCTTGGATGCTGAAAGGAATTTTCTCTTGCTGTCGTCCACGCTCACTCCCGCATCCTGCAGGAGGGCAACGCTCTGTTCGTTCAGACGTCCTTTGGTCTGGATAGCGATTCTTAACATTGACATACTTATATATTTTAATTATTAATCAACAAAAAAAGGACTTGCCCGGTTCAGGGTAAGTCCTCATATATCTACATATTCGCATTTAGCAGTATACAGCAACTTACCCCCGTTATTTGCGGTGGTGGTGATGATGAGCTGTATGAAGCGAATAAAATTTCATATCGGTTGCAAATATAAATATTTATAATTCTGTTTCCAAATTATTTGACCGTAGAAAATCTGAATTCCGTGTGCTGTGTGTATGCCTGGTTAGGTCTGAGCACTATGTCTCCGAAGACTTCCGGGTTGTTGACTGCATCCGGGTGCTGCTGGGCTTCGAGCACGAGGGCATTCTTTCCGGAGTAAACCTGAAGTCCAGGCTGGTCTGACCATACTTCGAGTCTTCTTCCTTCTTCCGGTTCATAGACAGCACAGAGAATTTCGGTTCCGGACGGTGTGCCCTTGTTGATTACCCAGTTGTTGTCGTAGATGAGCTGGTCAATGACCTTAGGCTCGCGGAAATCGTACGGGGTGCCTTCGACAGGGGAGAAGTGGCCGAGTGGAATGAGGAGAGAATCGACAGGCTCGTAGCGGTCTGCGAAAATCTGCATCACGTGGCCGAGGATCGTATCGCTGTCCTGACCCTTGAGGTTGAAGAACGGATGGTAGGCTATGCTGACAGGAGTAGGAGCGTCAGTCTTTGCGATATAGTCTATGAGAAGGGTGTTCTTTTTTACCGTGTAGGTTATCTTGATTTTGAGGTTTCCAGGGTATCCTTCCTGCCCGTCAGGATGAAGGTAGGCGAGGGTGAGGCTGTTGTCGCTCACGCTGAGGACGTCCCATACTACCATATCCAGTCCCTTGAATCCTCCGTGGAGGGTGTTGCCGTTGTCGTTTTCCGGGGTGTGGTATTCCTTCCCGTCAACGGTGAAAGTCGCTTTTCCGATGCGGTTGGCCACAGGTCCTACGCAGGCTCCGTAGAAACGGTCTCCCTTGGGGGTTATGTAATCTTCGATGTTATCGTGGCCCAGGACTACGTTTTCCTGGACACCGTTTCTGTCAGGTGCCGTCATAGATACTACGCGTGCTCCGAAGTTGGTGATTTCGACAGTCAGGGGACCTCCGTCATAAAGTGTGAAGATGTCTGTTTTCTTGCCGTCAATTTCAGTTCTGAATTTGTTGTTGCCGCAAGAAACCAGGCCGCAGAGAGCGGCTAAAAGCAAAATATATTTTTTCATATTTAGATGATTGTATTCAAATTTATAATTTTTTGAGCTAATTTTAGAAATGCGAAAAATATATTGCAAAATATTTATGATAGCTTCGGCTACCGCTTTGGCGGTTGTGCTTGCATTATTTTTTTTCGCAAGACCTCTTTATAAGTCTTCATCCCGAATTCTCATTACTCCATCCTTGACTGAAAATGGTTTTTCATCGGTCGCGGCTGAGTTGAATTCCGTAGGCAACACTTCCTTTTTCAGCAGTTTCCAGGACCTGTATTATCTTTTCAGGTCTTCAGAACTGATAGACATCGTCGTGTCCGGAATGAATCTGGACAAAGAGTACAGGGATGCCAATTCTTTCAGGAAACCAATCCTGTACGGCAGAAATCAGCCTTTTTCCCTGGAACTGCTCAATCTTGGACCAGAGGATGAATTCAGGGCCCGTATTTTCAAGCTCGACGGTCATTCTGTTCGCATAGTATCAGGGAAAGATGACAAGGCGGTCGCTCTGGGGGATACGGCAGTGGTCAATGGAGCTGTTCTGGTTCCGCGGATGGAGTCGGGCTGGGACAGTTGTCCGGAGGAGGTTATCTTCAGGAAAACAGACTATTTCTCTGTATTGGACAGATGCATCAGCCGTTGGGATGTCGTTCCTATGGACAAAGATGTGTTCGGATTCGACCTTTCCTACAAGGACGAATCTCAGGAAAGGGCTTCTGATGTGATCCTGGCCGTTCTGGATGCGTATGCCGATTTCAACCGGAAGGCGAAGGCCGAAGGTGTGGAAAAATCTGACAGGATGCTGATGGACAGGCTTGCCGATGTCGGAAGTAAGCTTGGAATCGTGGATGACAACATTACTTCATACAAGTCTTCCAACCTTGTGCTTGATGTCAGAAAGAAAGGGACAATCTCGTTCAGGGATGGTTTCGCCGCGAACAGTGAAATCGAAGACCTGGAGTTTGAGGGGGAGATGCTCCTTTATATGCTGGGTCAGATTGACTCCTGCAGGACCAATGGATTGACAACGCTTCTGCCGACTCTCGTTCCCGTTGAATCTGGTAATTCTCTCTACCGTACGGTTGACGACTTCAATGACAAACTTCTGATCAGAAACAGGCTCATTGCTTCCGGTGGCATCAAGTCCAAGGTCTCCGTGGATCTCTATGCACAGCTGGAGGAATTGCTGGAATCCATTGAAGCCGGAATCAATACGCGTCTTTCCTCAATCGATGCCTCGGTCTACAATCTGGAGTCGATGTCTGGAAAAGTGGAAAAAGCCCTGAGGACGGATCCTAAGCACGAGTCTTATCTCCGTTCGGAAAGGATGCGGCAGCAGTTTTTGCAGGGTACTTATATCTATCTGAGCAAGATGCTGGAGGAAAACAGGATCGCTTCTCACTTCTATGCCAATGCAATAAGGGTGATACAGTCTCCGTCGGGCTCTGGCATCCCGTTCTTCCCTTCACGCCGGTTCCTCGTCCTGCTCTTCCTGGGCATTGCCGTATGTCCTGTCTTGTTGTTCTACTTATACTCGAGGTTATTGGATGACAGAGTCTTCTCCGTCAAGGAACTCCGCTGTTTTGGTATCAATCCCGTCGCGACTCTGAAGGAGAATCCCGATCAGAAGGAGATAGACAGTCTCAGCGACAAGGTCTATTCTCTCGGATATGACAATCCAACGACCGTATTCGGCGTGGTGTCCGTCAATGTGGGATCGGGTAAAAGCTATATTTCCAGGATTGTTTCGGAAAATCTTGCTGCCCACGGAGAAAATGTGGTCCTGGTTGACTGTGACTTACGCAAGGGTACGGTTTCCGCCCAGTTTCAGGAACTCTCGGAGGTAAAGAATGCTCTCGCTTCTTATCTGGCGAATTCTTCTGCCGGGAATCTGGATACCATTATATATAAGGTAGGAAATCTGGATGTTATTCCTGTTGGTGACCTTCCGGCCAATCCTGCTGAAATCATCAGCTCTCCTGCTTTTGATGCATTCGTGAATGAACTAAGGAAACGCTACAAATTCATAATCCTGGACTGCCCTCCAATCAATATCATTGCTGATACGATGGAAGTATCCAGGGCGCTTGACAAGACACTTTTCGTGATAAGGGCAGGCCTGTTCAGAAGATTTTTATTCGAGGATGTGACTGAAGTGATCAGAAACCAATCCCTGCCGGGACTGCACTTCATCTTCAACGGCCTTAAGCGTTGAGTTTCCAGTTGAGGGCTGAGATGAGGGAATTCTCGACCCAGTAAAGGAATTTTGTGCCCGGGGCCTTGCTTTCCATTTCTTTCATCTTTTCATAGATTGGCAGACCGTCGGAGGTGTCGTGCCACAGGTCCACGAAGGCATAGCCATAATTTTCTTCCGACATCTTATCTATGTATCCGAAGGCGTCTTCCTTTATGATTCTGACCTTGTCCTTGTTTCCGAATTGCGGAAGTATGTATCTGGTGAAAAGAGTGATAGCATCCTGGTCCCTTTCTATCACGGTTATGGATTCGACATCAGGTTTTATGGATGCCATATAGGTGAAATATCCGAGTCCCAGGCCGAATGTGATTACTTTTCCGCTGACGGAATTGATCGGATCTTTCATAGATTCGATTTCGCTTGGCTTCACGGCCATCCATTCCCGACCGTCCTGCTGTACGCAGGGAAAGCCGAAAAGCTCATCGAAATAGCCTATGAGGGGAATTTCCCTTCCGTCTTCATCTATCTCGATGTCGTCCCTTATGAAGGCTTCGTAAGGTTTGTAGAAGTCGTGGATGAATTTCCAGCCTCCTGAAACGGCTCCGTCCGGAAAACGGATGTCTTTCAGGTACGGGTTGTCGGAATAGTCCTGGATGCTTAGTTTCTTGATGCTGCGACGGACATATTTTTCGAAGATTTCGTCGTCTTCTTCATCGAAGTCGCATAGTCCTGCCACTATAGCGGCATAAAGAACTTCCTCGGGCAGATTGCCCTCCGGGTCGGCCTCTTTCATCACTTCCTTGGTAATCGCACAAGGAGAATTGTTCAGAAAATCAACCAGGGCCCAGGCTACCTGGTTGTTTTTCAGCATCCGGTCCGTCATTTCCTCGTCTGTCCGTTTCCGTTGATGAGCCACTTGTAGGTGTTGAGTTCGCAGAGACCCATAGGTCCGCGCGCTCCCAGTTTCTGAGTGCTGATGCCGATCTCCGCACCGAGTCCGAATTCTCCTCCGTCGGTGAAGCTGGTCGGTGCGTTTACATAGACGCAGGCCGCATCCACCTTCTTCTGGAAGACGGCTGCGTTTTCTTCGTTCGTGGTCACGATGCTTTCGCTGTGTCCGGATCCGTTGATCCTGATGTGCTCGAGGGCCTCGTCAAGGTTCTGGACGGTCTTGATGGACATCCTGTAAGCCATAAATTCAGTGCCGTAGTCATCAGGCGTGGATTTTACGAGAAGTTCCTGCGGGTATTTTCCTTCAAGGGCGGAGTAGCTCTTTTCGTCGGCCATTATCTCCACGTTCTTGGTCGCAAGATTCTTGCAGATTTCCGGCAGCTCGGAGAGTTTCTTTTCGTTTATGATCAGGCAGTCGAGGGCGTTGCAAACGCTCACTCTTCTGGTCTTCGCGTTCATTACGATCTTCGCTGCCATTTCATTGTCGCTTTCCGCATCCACATAGCAGTTTACAACTCCGGCACCCGTCTCTATGCAAGGGACTTTGGCGTTGTCCCTTACAAAGTCGATGAGTCTGCGGCTGCCTCTCGGAATTACCAGGTCAACGAGACCATTTGCCGTGAGCATTGCTCCCGTAGCTTCGTGGGTTGCAGGAAGCAGTTCGCAGGCACTTGGGTTGAGGCCTTCTTCGCGGAGGACTTCCTGGATTATTTCCACACCCTTGCGGTTGCTGGAATCAGCGTCTTTCCCGCCTTTGAGCACGCAGGCGTTTCCGCTTCTGAGGCAGAGGGCGAAGACATCGTAGGTGACATTCGGCCTGGCCTCGTAAATCATACCGATGAGGCCGAAAGGTACTGTGACCTTCCTCAGACGGAGTCCGTTAGGCATTGTCCTGTCTTCAAGAATCTTTCCCGTAGGCACTGGAAGGGCAGCCACATCCTTCATACTGTCGGATATGCCCTTGAGTCTTTCCGGTGTGAGGAGAAGCCTGTCGTAAAGAGGATTTGACTTTTCCATCCTGCTGAGGTCCTCTTCGTTCGCCTTGAGAATCTCGTCTTGCTTTTCCATTATTCTGTCTGCGACCTTGCAGAGAATCTCGCTTCTCTTTTCGTCGCTCAGCAGGGCTACTTCGAGGGATGCCGCCTTTGCTGCCTTGAATATATTTTCCAACATTTTCTATTGATTCAGATAGAGATAATCGTAATGTACAATTGGCTTCTGGTCGTGTTCTCCTGTCGCCTTTGTCGCCGTTTCGCTGTCCATCGAGGTGCGTCCGACGGCAATTTCCTTCCCGTTTTCATCCACGATGCTGACGATGTCGCCTTCTTCGAACGAGCCTTCGATCCTTGTGACTCCCACGAGAAGCAGGCTCACTGCGCTTCCGCTCCTGAGGGCCTTTGCAGCATTATGGTTGATGAAGATCACGCCCTTTGCGAAGCCGGCGCTGTGGGCGATCCATTTCTTCATACTTGAAACGGCTTCCGGATTCGGCTTGAATATGGTGCAGAGCGTGTCTTTCCCGGAGAAGATTGATGTGATTATGTTGTCTTTCTTGCCGTTTGCTATTATGACTTTTATTCCTTCTTCGGCAACCTTTCTCGCCGTGGTGTATTTGGATGTCATACCGCCTCGGCCGAATCCGCTCTTTCCGCTCTGGATGTATTTGCTGAGATCTTCATCAGGCTCGACGCTTCTGATTACGCTTGTGCCCGGTGCTCCTGGCTGTCCGTTCCAGATTCCGTCGATGTTGCTGAGAATAAGAAGGGTCTTCGCGTCCATCATTGACGCCACGAGGCCGGATAGCTCGTCATTGTCGGTGAACATAAGCTCGGTAAGGCTCACGGTGTCGTTTTCATTGACGATAGGCACTACATTGCAGCGCAGCATCACGTCGATGCAGTTGCGCTGGTTGAGATATGCTTTTCTGGTTGAGAAATTCTCCTTCATCGTGAGAACCTGGCCAACCTTGACTCCGTAGTCTCCGAAATGCTGGCTGTACAGACTTACGAGCCTGATCTGTCCGATCGCTGAGAAGAGCTGACGCTGCTCGATGCTGTCCAGTTTGGCGCTGCTTTTAAGGGCGCTGCGTCCAGCTGCCACTGCGCCGCTGGATACCAGGATGACTTCGTATCCTTTCTTGCGTAGTTTTACGATCTGGTCGACAATGGCTGAAATTCTGTTGACGTCTATTGTGCCGTCGTCCTTGGTAAGGACGTTGCTGCCGACTTTAATTACTATTCTTTCCATTCTTTCCGAAAAATCTGTCAATGATAAGGGCTATGGCTCCGTCGCCGGTTACGTTGCAGGCAGTGCCGAAACTGTCCATAGTGATGTAGAGCGCGATCATAAGGGCCTGCTGCTCCTGAGAGAATCCAAGCATTGTGGACAAGGTGCCGAGGGCTGCCATTATCGCTCCTCCCGGAACTCCCGGGGCTGCAACCATCATTACTCCGAGCATCAGGATGAAACCTGCGAACTGTCCTGCGTCAATAGGCATTCCCTGCATCAGCATAAGGGCTACTGCACAGGCCGTGATCTTCATTATGCTGCCTGAGAGATGGATGGTCGCGCAGAGAGGCACCACGAATCCTGCGATGTCCTTGTCAACCCCGTTTTTCTCAGTCTGAGCCAGCGTGACTGGAATTGTAGCTGCGCTGGATGAGGTGCCGAGGGCCGTGAAGTAGGCTGGGAGCATATTCCTGAGCAAAGTCCAGGGGCTGCGCTTCGTAAGCAGACCGGTGATGCCGTACTGAATAAGCAGGATCACGATGTGCATCGCGAAGATTATACCTATTATTTCAATGAATACGCTTATGATTCTGATGGCCTGGCCGGACCAGGTCATATACAGGAAAATTCCGAAAATGTAGAGAGGCAGAAGCGGAATTATCGCCTTCTCGATTGTCCTGACTATGATGTCCTTGAATTCCTCTGAAATCTGCTTGAGTCCGGGAGATGGAAGGAAGGCTATTCCAAGACCCAGGACGAATGAGAATACAAGGGCAGTGAGGACATCGAACATCGGTGTCAGTGTGATTTCAAAGTATGGTGGAATCGTCTTCTGGACCGTCTCTATCCCTGCGTCGCTGAAACTGCCGATGAATTTCGGGAAGAGGGTGTCTGAAATGCCGAAGGACAGGAATCCGCAGAAGATTGAGTCAAGATAGGCAATCAGGACGGTGATCACGAGAAGTTTGCCGGCATCTTTGCCGATATTCGCTATGGCCGGGGTTACCAGGCCGATGATGATAAGCGGAATGAGAAAGTTCAGGAAATTGGAGAAAAGATCGTTGAATGTCTGGAATATGCGGATTGCACCCCAAGGAAGGAAGGCACCGCAGATTACTCCGGCAATTATGGCCAGGACTATGCGGCCCAGCAGATTGATTTTTCTCAGATTGATTCCCATTGTCAAATTTGCCTATTCAGTCAAATTTAGTAAAAACTATCCTAATTCGTGCCGATATAGAGGCATATCATTCCAAGAAGTACGAGGAACAGGTCGAAAGCCTTGTCTTTGAGATTTTTCTCCTTTATGATCCAGGCTCCGAGCAGGAAGCTGACTATCACGCTGCTGCGCCTTACCATTGAGACGATGCTGATCATCGAATCATGATCGCTCAGGGCCCAGAAATATGCAAAGTCCGCTGCGCTAAGGAATAGGCTTATCAGCAGTATGCTCCATCTCCACTTGAGTTTTTCCTTGTTCAGCAGGAGCGTCATCACCCCCATCATAATGCACTGGTAGATGTTGAACCAGCCCTGGACCAGCATCCTGTCCACTCCGTTCGAAAGAAGCCATTTGTCGTAAAGACCGCTTATGGCTCCTATGACGGCGGCGATCACCACGGCCCAGATTCCTTTGTTGTGCTTGAAATCTATGCCTTCTTTCTTGCCGGTATGGCTAAGGAGAAAGAATGAGACGACGGCCAGGATGACTCCGGCCCATTGCCAGGCATTGAGCCTTTCTCCGAAGAAAAGCATTGCGCCGACGAGTACCATCACCGGTCTGGTCGCGTTTATCGGACCTACGATCGTAAGCGGCAGTTTCTTTATGCCGATGTATCCGAAGAGCCAGGATGCAAGTACGATTATGCTCTTGAGTATGACGAATTTGTGTACATCCCAGCCGGCTTTGCCGACGTGGATGATGGTTCCGTCCAATACGTCCGTCGTGTAGGACAGAATGATGAGAGGGAGAAATATGAGACTGCAGAACAGGGTGTTGAGAAACAATACCGGTATCACTGCGTTGTCCTTCAGCGAAATCTTCTTCGCGAAATCATAGAATCCCAATAAAACTGCTGAGAGGAATGCTCCTGCTAACCACATAACTAACCTTTGACTTTGATGCCGGCGGCATACTGTCCCGGCGTCATTCCCGTAATTTTTTTGAATTTGCTGCTGAATGTCGCCACGCTGTCGAATCCGCAGGCGTCGGCAATCACTGCCTGTGACTCATTAGGATTCTGGACCAGCATTTTCTTGGCGTAATCTATCCTGAGATTTCCCAGATACTCCGGGAAAGTCATCTTGAGTGTCTTGTTGAGGAAAATCGACAGGTATGTCCTGTTCGTATGAAGGGCCATCGCTACATCGGAAATCGTGATTCCGTGCTGTTTGAAGGCTTCCTGATTTTCCATAAAGTTGAAGAACTCCTCGCTTTCGGCATAGTTGAGGGCCGGGGCTGGAGCAAGTTCTTCCTTTGGCTTCTCCTGCTTCACGTCAGGTATGTTCGTAAGAGGGGTGGCCATATTGGCGAATTTGAGCTCGCTTCCCTTCGGAAGAAGTCCCGTGAGGAAGATGAGTATCAGAATCAGAGAGGATATGAGGGAGAAGCAGTCCATTACGATCGGGTGGGAGAGAGCGAAGTTTCTGGTCATAGAAAGTTTCGCCGCCCATATTACGAGGATTATGGTGATGTAGAGAGCCTGAAGGGAATGGATCCCGGTCTTCTCCTTGTTGAACAGGAAGCCTTTGATGGTAGCGATCAGACTCTTCTGCCTTATTCTGCTCTCCTGTACGAACATATATATTATCGAATAGACTATTCCGATGCAGATTATGATGTTGCATACATATCTTGTGGAAATCATCAGGACAGTGAAAATCCTGGTCTTGAACATCTCCGGAACAGGAGGATTGTCGTATGCTCTGATGAAGTCGGCCGAGGTGTCTATACCTATAACATAATATAGACTGAAGGCTATCGTGAACAGTGCGACAGGTGGAATTATCATCGAACCTACCCAGTGGTTGACCGGATTCTTTCCTATGAGTGTCCTATAATATGAATATGTTATTATAGGTATGCAAGGGGAGACGAACTGGGTGATGAGGTCGGTATATACGAGGGAATGGTAGGATGACGACGGGAACAGGTAGTTCGCGTCGGAGAAAAAGTATATTGCAGTGAACGCTGCTATGAATGTCAGAATCGTCTCTGAGGCAGACTTGCCCTTTCTCACCAGCAATACCAGGGTAAAGATGGTGCAGACCGAACAAGGTAGCAGCAGTATGAGAGTTTTGAACATAGTCAGGAGTTCTTTTTATTCTGTTCCGCCCACATTCCAGGAGTCATTCCTTCCAGGGCCCTGAATTTTCTCGAGAAAGAAGATACGCTGTCGAATCCGCACAGACTCGCTATCGTATCCTGTCTTTCGTCAGGGTGGGCTGCAATGTAGTCTTTTGCATATCTGATTCTCAGATTATTGAGATAATCCGGGAAACTTGTCTCGAAATTTTTGTTCAGGATCTGCGAAATGTATGTCCTGTTGGTCTTCAGGTCTTCGGCTACTTTCGCAATGGTTATGCCTTTGATCCTGAAGCCTTCCTGCTCTTCCATATATTTGAAGAAGGCGTCGCTGATCCTGTCGTCCTTGACTAAATCAGGAGTTATCTTCTTCCTTACGGTCTCAGGTGTGATCGTGTTCTTCTTGTTTGGCCTCATAAAGGCGCTGAAAATTTCCCTTGCGGTGATTTTGTTCTTTGACCTGAGAAGTCCGACTGCAAACAGCTGGATAAGCTCAGCCGTCATCAGAAGGGCGAACAGGTCAGTGAGAAGATGGTGCTTGACCAGATATGTCCTGCTGAAGAATATTCTTATAAGTACTATAAGGAAGATGATCGTGCAATGAAGCGTCTGTACTCTTACCACGTTCAGTTTGTCGCCCTTGAAGTAATGTTTTATGATTGAGCGTGAACTGCCTCTTACATAATGATTGAGGTGGAATATGTACATTATTGCAATGAATACATATACGCCAATGGCAGTGCGGTATCCGTATTTTGTGAAAAGAGTGATGGTCTTGTAGAGCGGATGGTTGAATGTTTCGTTGTAAGCCCCGTATTCCAGATGCCTGAGATATTCAGCTGAATTCTGGATGCCTGCTACGAAATATAGGACGGTCGCACCTGTAAACAGTATTACAGACGGTACTACGGAAATATACATCCAGTCCTTGAACGGGTTTTTCTTCGTAAGTGTCCTGAAATAGATGCAGACGAGAGGGAAGATTATCGGGTCCGTGAACATCCTGATGATGTCGGAATATATGAGCATTCGGTCTCCTGCGGCCGCTGTTACCATATTTGCTTCCGCAAAGAAATGGAGGGAAGACATCAGTGTTATGATCATCATAAAGATCTCAGATGGCGTCTTTCCTTTTCTCATTATAAGGAAAAAAGTCATCATCAATGTCACCGTACAAGGCAACAAAACTATGAGCTCATGAAACACTTTTTTGTTTGAAATTTACAAATTTTCTTGAAAATTCAACAAATTTATGGCAATTAATCGTTTGGGATGGTATTTTTGCTGTTTGTTAAATTTGGTTGTTTTCTCAAAAAATTTGTTGAATTATTTATGTTTACCTAATATATTAACAAAAATTACACCCATCTTTGTAATGTCATTTGACGAGAGTGACAATTGTGATAATTCTTGCTCTTGTTGGATAGGGTTTTAACAAAATGACGCGATTATTTATTTATTTGGGGAGCCAGCACTGAAATATGTGCTGGCTATTTTTTAATCCAACGTTCAAATATAGTAATTTTATTTTTATAGGTTTTTCAACTGATCTTCATTTTTGTTGACTCTCCGTTTTCCCTTCGAATCATATTATAATAATAAGATAAGGCAGAATAATATTCTCATTCCTAATCTACCTAAAGAAGAAAAACCTAAAGTGCAAGAATTTTTAAATATTTTTATGAATATTCTTTGCGGAGTAAATTTCATTTCCTATTTTTGTGATGCGCTCAATACAGAGCGCTATAATTTTGCAATTATGATTTTAAGTTTATCTATTATCGTCGTGATTATTCTACCAGTGCTTGTGGTGAAACCATAAACTCTGGGAAGTCGCGCGTAATATAGATTTAAGGATATTAGCGAGCCCTTCTCAGAATATGAGAGGGGCTCGTTTTGCAAGAAGACATTAAAGGATACTATAATTTTTATGAAACATCAATTTCGCAGTGCAGTTACTCAGGAGGGACGCCGAATGGCCGGTGCCCGTGCACTCTGGGTTGCAAACGGTATGAAGAGGGAGCAGATGGGCAAACCGGTAATCGCCATCGCCAATTCCTTCACTCAGTTCGTTCCGGGTCATACGCATCTCCACGATGCGGGACAGATCGTAAAGGCTGAGATAGAGAAGCTCGGCTGTTTCGCGGCTGAATTCAATACCATAGCGGTTGATGACGGTATCGCAATGGGCCACGATGGAATGCTGTATTCGCTGCCTTCGCGTGACATAATCGCAGACAGCGTAGAGTATATGTGCAATGCACATAAGGCCGATGCGCTGGTTTGCATAAG
The DNA here is from genome assembly GCA_024689985.1 of Bacteroidales bacterium. Lineage (GTDB taxonomy): Bacteria > Bacteroidota > Bacteroidia > Bacteroidales > UBA932 > Cryptobacteroides. The sequence goes on from JAILCZ010000056.1 coordinate 26,006, forward strand.
CAATTGTGACAAAATTACGCCGGGTATGTTGATTGCCGCAATGAGGCTTAACATCCCGACGATTTTTGTAAGTGGCGGTCCTATGGAGGCCGGAGTCCTCGGCAAGGCCAAACTCGACCTGATCGATGCTATGATCAAGTCAGCGGACCCTACTATGAGCGATGAGGATGTGGCTGAAATCGAAAACCACGCCTGCCCGACCTGCGGCAGCTGCTCTGGTATGTTCACTGCCAATTCTATGAACTGCCTTACGGAGGCTATCGGACTTTCTCTTCCGGGAAACGGAACCATCCTCGCGACCCACAGGAACAGAATAGAACTTCTCTTCAAGAAGGCTGCCCGCCTTATCGTTGAGAATGCCTATAAATATTATAGGGATGGTGACGAAAGCGTTCTTCCAAGAAGCATCGCTACCCGTCAGGCCTTCCTGAATGCAATGACTCTCGATATCGCAATGGGCGGATCCACAAATACCGTCCTCCATCTTCTCGCCGTCGCCAATGAGGCTCAGGCTGATTTCAAGATGCAGGATATCGATATGCTTTCGAGAAAGGTTCCTTGCATCTGCAAGGTCGCTCCTAATACTGCAAAATACCATATCCAGGATGTGAACCGTGCAGGTGGCATCGTCGGCATTATGAATGAGCTCGCCAAGGGCGGTCTCGTGGATACTTCCCTCAAGAGAGTGGACGGTATGACGCTTGCCGAGGAAATAGAGAAGTACAATCTTCTCGGAAATCCTACGGATGAGGCCAGGAAGGTTTATTCCAGCGCTCCTGGAAACAGATATAACATTGTCCTCGGCAGCCAGGAAAATTATTATGACGAGTTTGACCTTGACAGGGAGAACGGATGCATCAGGGATCTTCAGCACGCCTATACCAAGGACGGCGGTCTCGGCGTCCTCTTCGGAAACATCGCTCAGGACGGCTGCGTTATCAAGACTGCCGGCGTGGATGAGTCCATCTGGCATTTCGAGGGAACTGCGAAGGTGTTCGATTCCCAAGAGGCTGCCTGCGACGGCATCCTCGGCGGAAAGGTCAAGAGCGGTGACGTCGTCGTCATCCTCTATGAAGGTCCTAAGGGTGGCCCTGGTATGCAGGAAATGCTTTATCCTACATCTTATATAAAGAGTATGCATCTTGGCAAGGAATGTGCTTTGATTACCGACGGCCGTTTCAGCGGTGGCACATCGGGTCTGAGCATCGGTCATATTTCTCCTGAAGCTGCCGCCGGCGGAAATGTCGGCCTGCTCCGTGACGGAGATGTCATTGAAATCGACATTCCTTCAAGAAAGATAAATGTACGCCTTTCGGATGAAGAGCTCGCTCAGCGTAGAAAGGAAGAGGAGGCAAGAGGCAAGAAGGCCTTCACCCCTCCGTTCAGACAGAGAACAGTCAGCAAGGCCCTCAAGGCTTATGCCGCTATGGTCAGCTCAGCTGACAAGGGTGCAGTCAGAATCATTGAAGATTAATTATAAAATGGAAGCAGAAAAGTTCAGAGGATCGGAGATATTCCTCAAGTCTCTCCTGGCTGAGGGCGTTGATACGCTCTTCGGTTATCCGGGAGGCCAGAATGTCGCTATCTACGACAAGATCTACGATTATAAGGACAGGATCCGTCATATCCTTGTCCGTCACGAGCAGGGTGCGGTTCACGCCGCACAGGGTTATGCCCGAGTCAAGGGCAAGGCCGGCGTCGTGCTGGTGACTTCAGGCCCGGGTGCCACGAATGTCATCACAGGTATCGCCGATGCAATGATTGATTCCACTCCTCTCGTGGTCATCGCAGGTCAGGTCGGTACTGCTCTGCTTGGTACCGATGCCTTCCAGGAGACTGACGTGCTCGGTATGACGATTCCTATCACGAAGTGGAGCTATCAGATCCGTCGTCCTGAGGATGTGGCCTGGGCTGTTGCCCGTGCTTTCTACATCGCTCAGAGCGGTCGTCCGGGCCCTGTCGTCCTCGACTTCACCCGTGACGCCCAGGTAGGCGAGGCTGAATTCGAATTCAAGAAGTGCGATTTCATCAGAAGCTATGTTCCTGTTCCGGAACCTTCTAAGGATGCAATTGCAGAGGCTGCAAAGATGATTGATGCAGCGAAGAAGCCTTTCGTTGTCTTCGGCCAGGGTATAGTCCAGTCAGGTGCCGAGAAGGCTCTCGCTGATTTCATCGGCAAGGCCGGCATTCCTGCCGCATCGACTCTGCTTGGTCTGAGCGCCCTCCGTTCCGACAATCCTCACTACAAAGGAATGGTCGGTATGCACGGAAACATCGCAGCCAACATAATGACTCAGGAATGTGACCTGCTCATCGCAGTGGGTATGCGTTTCGATGACCGTGTGACCGGTACGACTTCCACTTATGCGAAGCAGGCCAAAAAGATCCACATCGACATCGATGCTTCAGAGATCGGCAAGAACATCCCTGTTGACCTCGGCATCCTCGGAGACGCAAGGACTGTTCTTGAGAAACTTACTTCGCTCGTGAAGGCTTCTGACCACTCTGAGTGGGAAAAGACGGCCGACAAGTGCTACGAGGTGGAGAATTCCAAGGTCATCAATCCCGAAATCCATCCTGGCAAGGGATATATCAATATGGGCGAAGTCGTGGATACTGTCGCTACCGTCTCAAAGGGTGACGTCGTTGTCATCACTGACGTAGGACAGAACCAGATGCACGCAGCCCGCTATTCCAAGTTCGTCAAGACCCGCAGCATGGTTACTTCCGGCGGTCTCGGAACTATGGGATTCGGTCTTCCTGCCGCAATCGGTGCGAAGATTGCCGATCCTTCCCGTCAGGTTGTCCTCTTCCTCGGAGACGGCGGTCTCCAGATGACAATCGAGGAACTCGGTACTATTATGCAGGAGGGTACGGGCGTGAAGATCGTCCTTCTGAACAACAACTGGCTCGGCAACGTGCGTATGTGGCAGCAGCTCTTCTGGGATGAGCGTTATTCATATACAAGGATGACGAATCCTGACTACGGCAAGATTTCTTCGGCATACGGAATCAAGAACCGTCTGGTCGAGAAGAGGGAAGACCTCGAGGATGCTGTCAGGGAGATGCTCAGCGACGATGCTCCTTTCCTTCTTGAGGTAAGGGTTGTTGAGGAGGGAATGGTATTCCCTATGGTTCCTCCGGGAAAGAGCGTGAACGAAATTATGCTTACTGAGAAAGAATGGTACAAATAATGGATAAAGCGATGGAAAACGAAAACACACTCTATACTGTAACTGTATATACAGAAAACCAGGTCGGTCTCCTGAGTGCCATATCCAGCATTTTCACCAGACGAAGCCTCAATATCTGGTCTCTGACCGTCAGCGCTTCATCCATCAAGGATGTGCACAAGTTTACGATCACGACCCATACGACAAGCGAGAAGATCGCGGCCGTGGTGAAGCAGCTCGAAAAGAGAGTTGACGTTATCAAGGCCTTCTTCTATACGAATGACGATATCGTCTACAGGGAAGTGGCCCTCTACAAGGTAGAGACCTGCAACCTGCTTGAGAGCAATGCGCTTGAGGATCTTCTCCTCAAGTTCAATGCGAGAATCCTCGAGATGAACAAGGTCTTCACGGTCCTCCAGAAAACTGGACATTGCGAAGATACCGTAGCCCTCTACGAGGCTCTCAAAAAACTGGGACCTGTCCTCCAGTTCACCCGCTCCGGCCGTGTGGCCGTTACCAAGGGCGACCACGAGCTTGTGGACGAGTTCCTCGCAGAACGCGAAATTGAAAGAAAGAAAATTGAAATGAATAAATAATTTTTATCCAAAAAGTATTATGGCAAAAATGAACTTTGGCGGTGTAATTGAAAATGTAATCACCCGCGATGAATTCACTCTCGAGAAGGCTCGTGAGATTCTCAAGAACGAAACAATTGCTGTCCTCGGTTATGGCGTACAGGGCCCTGGTCAGTCACAGAACCTGCGTGACAATGGCTTCAACGTTATCGTCGGCCAGCGTCCAGGCAAGACTTACGAGAAGGCTGTCGCTGACGGCTGGGTTCCTGGCAAGACTCTCTTCTCTATTGAAGAGGCTGCTGAAAAGGGTACCATCGTAATGTGCCTTCTTTCTGATGCTGCAGTTATGTCAGTATGGCCTACTCTCAAGCCACACCTCACTGCAGGCAAGGCTCTCTACTTCAGCCACGGTTTCGCAATTACCTGGAGCGACCGTACAGGATGCGTTCCTCCAAAGGACATCGACGTCATTATGGTAGCTCCTAAGGGTTCAGGTACTTCACTCCGTACTATGTTCCTCGAGGGCCGCGGACTCAACTCTTCTTACGCAGTTTACCAGGATGTTACCGGAAAGGCTGCTGACCGTACTCTTGCCCTCGGTATCGGTATCGGTTCAGGTTACCTCTTTGAGACTACATTCCAGCGTGAGGCTACTTCAGACCTTACAGGTGAGCGCGGATCTCTTATGGGAGCCATCCAGGGTCTTCTCCAGGCTCAGTACGAGGTTCTTCGTGAGCACGGTCACTCTCCAAGCGAGGCTTTCAACGAGACAGTCGAAGAGCTTACTCAGTCTCTTATGCCTCTCTTCGCTGAGAAGGGTATGGACTGGATGTATGCAAACTGCTCTACGACGGCTCAGCGTGGTGCCCTCGATTGGTACCCTCGCTTCCACGATGCTGTAAAGCCTGTTCTCGAGTGGCTCTACCTCTCAGTCAAGACAGGTAACGAGGCTCAGATCTCTATCGACAGCAACTCTAAGCCTGACTACCGCGAGAAGCTCAACAAGGAGCTCGAGGTTCTTCACAACAGCGAGATGTGGCGTGCAGCCGAGACTGTCCGTCAGCTCCGTCCTGAGAACGAGAAGAAGTAATCTTAGGATTTTTTGATCTTTCGTATGACCTGTCCCCGGACAGGGACAGGCCATACTTTTTTAACTTAAACATCATTACTCTATCACTTTAATTGAAATGGACAAGAACAGAGTTTATATTTTTGATACGACGCTCCGCGATGGAGAACAGGTGCCCGGATGCCAGTTGAATACGGTTGAAAAGATTCAGGTAGCGAAGGCCCTAGAGGGACTAGGTGTCGATGTCATCGAGGCCGGTTTTCCCGTTTCCTCTCCTGGAGATTTCAATTCCGTGATAGAAATTTCCAAGGCTGTGACCTGGCCTACTATCTGTGCGCTCACACGTGCGGTTGAGAAGGACATTGACGCGGCTGCGGATGCTTTGAAGTATGCAAAGCACAAGAGAATCCATACCGGTATCGGTACTTCGGAGTCTCATATCCGTTATAAATTCAACTCTACTCCTGAAGAGATTCTTGAGCGCGCCGTCAAGGCCGTGAAGTATGCCAAGAAGTATGTCGAGGACGTGGAGTTCTATGCTGAGGATGCAGGACGTACCGACAATGAGTACCTTGCGAGAGTGGTCGAGGCCGTGATCGCTGCAGGTGCCACCGTCGTCAACATCCCTGATACCACCGGATACTGTCTGCCGTCAGAGTACGGAGCGAAGATCAAGTATCTTATGGATCACGTCCAGAACATCGACAAGGCGACTATTTCAACGCACTGTCACAATGACCTCGGAATGGCTACCGCCAACACTATGGCCGGTATCCTCAATGGAGCCCGCCAGGTTGAGGTTACGATCAACGGCATCGGAGAGCGTGCCGGAAATACGTCTCTCGAAGAAGTGGCTATGATTCTCAAATGCCACAAGGGCATCGGCATCGACACGAACATCAATACGCAGAAGATCTATCCGATCAGCCGTATGGTATCCAACCTTATGAATATGCCTGTTCAGCCGAACAAGGCCATCGTCGGTAAGAATGCCTTCGCCCACTCATCCGGAATTCATCAGGACGGTGTCCTCAAGAATGTCCAGACCTATGAGATCATCGATCCGCACGACGTGGGTGTCGATGACAACAGCATCGTGCTTACCGCAAGAAGCGGTCACGCTGCCGTCAAGTATCGTCTCGAATGTCTCGGCGTAAAGGTCGAGGGTGAGAAACTTGACAAAATTTACAAGGATTTCCTCGTGCTTGCCGACAAGAAGAAGCAGGTCAATGACGACGACCTTCTCGTGCTTGCAGGTGCTGAGCGCACCGAGGCTCACAACATCAAGCTTGACTATCTCCAGGTTACCACCGGTAAGGGTCTCAAGCCTGTTGCCAGCATCGGTCTCGACATCTCTGGTGAGAAGTTCCAGGCTGCAGATACCGGTAACGGTCCTGTGGATGCCGCAATCAATGCCCTCAAGCAGATTATCCGCCGCAAGATGACCATCAAGGAGTTCACGATCCAGAACATCAATTCAGGATCGGACGATATGGCCAAGGTGCATATGCAGGTGGAGTTCAACAAGCACGTTTATTATGGCTTCGGCGCAAATACCGACATCGTGACTGCGTCGGTCGAGGCCTATATCGATTGTATAAATAAATTTACAAAATAAAAGGATGAACACTTTATTCGACAAGATCTGGGACAGCCACGTTGTCTCACTTATCGAGGACGGCCCTACACAGCTGTATATCGACAGGCTCTATTGCCACGAGGTAACGAGCCCTCAGGCCTTCGACGGCCTTCGCGAAAGAGGCATCAAATGTCTCCGTCCGGAGAAGATTTTCTGTATGCCGGACCACAATACTCCGACCCACGACCAGGACAAGCCTATCGAGGATCCTGTTTCAAGAAAGCAGGTCGATACTCTTGCCAGGAACGCTGCTGAGTTCGGTCTCAATCATTTCGGAATGAATTCCATCAAGAACGGTATCATTCACGTCGTTGGACCGGAGAGAGGCCTCTCCCTTCCTGGAATGACTATCGTCTGCGGTGATTCACATACATCTACCCACGGCGCTATGGGTGCCGTTGCCTTCGGTATCGGTACTTCCGAGGTGGAGATGGTGATGGCCAGCCAGTGCATCCTTCAGCAGAAGCCTAAGTCTATGCGCATCCGCGTCGAGGGTCAGCTCGCAAAGGGCGTAACCGCAAAGGACATCGCCCTCTACCTTATGATGAAGCTCACGACTTCCGGTGCGACCGGATACTTCGTCGAATACGCTGGTTCTGCCGTCAAGTCCCTCACTATGGAAGGACGCCTCACTCTCTGCAACCTTTCCATCGAGATGGGTGCAAGAGGCGGTTTCATCGCTCCTGACGAGATTACCTTCGAGTACATCAAGGGCCGCGAGTACGCTCCTAAGGGTGAAGACTGGGACAAGGCTGTCGCTTATTGGAAGACTCTCAAGAGCGGTGACGATGCTGTCTTTGACAAGGAGCTCGTTTATGACGCAGCTGACATCCAGCCGATGATCACCTACGGTACGAACCCTGGTATGGGTATGCCGGTCACTGGCTCCATCCCAGCTGATGCTGCTAAGAAGTCCCTTGATTATATGGGCCTCGAGGCAGGGGAGTCTCTCCTCGGCAAGAAGATCGACTATGTTTTCCTCGGAGCCTGCACCAACGGACGTATCGAGGATTTCAGGGCTTTCGCTTCTATCGTCAAGGGCAAGAAGAAGGCCGACAATGTCACTGCCTGGCTCGTGCCTGGTTCCTGGATGGTCCTCGACCAGATCAAGAAGGAGGGTCTCGACGTCATCCTCAATGAAGCCGGTTTCGCTATCCGTCAGCCTGGCTGCTCTGCCTGCCTCGCTATGAATGACGACAAGATTCCTGCAGGCAAGTATGCGGTTTCTACCAGCAACCGTAATTTCGAAGGCCGTCAGGGTCCTGGATCCCGCACCTTCCTCGCCAGCCCTCTCACTGCCGCAGCCGCTGCAGTCACCGGTGTCGTTACCGATCCAAGAACTTTAATCCAGTAGAGAAATGAAAGCTAAATTCGATATAATCACCAGTACCTGCGTTCCGCTTCCTCTTGAGAATGTGGATACGGACCAGATCATTCCTGCCCGCTTCCTCAAGGCTACTACGAGGGAGGAGAAGTTCTTCGGCGACAATCTTTTCAGAGACTGGCGCTATGATTCTCAGGACAAGCCTAAGGAGAATTTCGTGTTCAACCAGCCTGCTTTCAGCGCCGCTCCTTCAGAGGGTGTCCACCAGATCCTGGTTGCTGGCAAGAACTTCGGTTCCGGCTCCAGCCGTGAGCACGCTGCCTGGGCTATCGCCGGCTATGGTTTCAGGGTTGTCATCTCTAGTTTCTTCGCTGACATCCACAAGAACAACGAGCTCAATAATTTCGTGCTTCCTGTAGTGGTTTCCGAGGATTTCCTTGCTGAGCTTTTCGAGAGCATCAAGAAGGATCCTCAGATGAAGGTGAAGGTGGATGTGCCTAACCAGGTAGTCACCAATCTTGCGACAGGCAGGAGCGAGAATTTTGAAATCAACGGTTATAAGAAGTATTGTCTTATGAATGCCCTCGACGACATCGACTATCTTCTCCAGCAGAAGAGCAAGATCGAGGCATATGAGAATAAATAAGTAGTATAATGGCTGCCAGACTTGAAATAATGGATACGACTCTCCGAGACGGAGAGCAGACCGCGGGTGTGTCTTTCAATGACGAAGAGAAGGTTGCGATAGCAAAACTCCTCATTGAGGAACTCAAGGTCAACCGAATTGAGGTCGTATCTGCCAGGGTATCATCGGGAGAACACAGGGCATTCGAACAGATTTGCTCCTGGGCTGCCAAGGAAGGTTGTCTCGACAAGGTCGAGGCTCTCGGTTTCGTTGACAACGGCATCTCCATCAACTGGATTTCAGAATCTGGCGGAAAGGTGCTGAACCTTCTTGCAAAGGGTTCCCTGAACCACGTCACGAAGCAGCTCGGCAAGACTCCTGAGGAGCACTGGGCTGATATCCGCTCCAATGTGGATATGGCCGTGGCAAAGGGTATGAGCGTCAACCTCTATCTTGAGGACTGGAGCAACGGTATGCTGAATTCTCCGGATTATGTCTTCAATATGATTGACGCCCTGAAGGATACTCCTATCAAGAGGTTTATGCTTCCGGATACCCTCGGAGTCCTGAATCCTGAGCAGACTTATGCGTTCTGCAAGAGGATGGTCGAGACTTATCCTGACCTTCATTTTGATTTCCACGGCCACAATGACTATGACCTCGCCGTCGCGAATACGATGGCTGCGGTCCGTGCCGGAATCAAGGGCGTCCACGTGACGGTGAACGGTCTCGGTGAGCGTACCGGCAATACTCCTGTTGCCAGTCTCGTAGGTGTGCTCAACGACCATCTCCACGTGGAGAATACGATCGACGAGCGCCGTCTTACCCACGTCTGCCAGTATGTCGCCAGCATCTCCGGCATCCGTATTCCAGCCAACCGTCCTATCGTCGGAGAGGCCGTGTTCACGCAGAGCGCGGGCATTCACGCCGATGGTGACAACAAGGGGCATCTCTACGAGAATTCCCTTCTTCCGGAGCGTTTCGGCAGGGTCCGCAAGTATGCCCTCGGCAAGACTTCCGGCAAGGCTAATATCAAGAAGAATCTCGACGAACTCGGCATTACCCTTACTCCTGAGCAGATCAAGCTCGTTACGAAGAGGGTTGTCGAACTCGGCGACAAGAAGGAGGATGTGACGACGGAGGATCTTCCGTTCATCATCTCCGATGTCCTGAAAGGGGAGTTCTCCGCCCAGAAGGACAATATCAAGATTGTCAATTACAGTCTTCAGCTCACCAGGAGTATGAGGCCTGTGGCTACGATCAGAATCAGCATCGACGGTAAGGAGTACGAGGAGGTCGCTTCCGGTGCCGGTCAGTATGACGCCTTTATGAAAGCTCTCTGGAAGGTTTACGACAAGCTCGGAAAGATGCACCCGAGGCTTACGGATTATGCCGTCAGCATCCCTCCGGGAGGCAAGACGGACGCCCTCGTGCAGACCGTTATCACCTGGGACAACGGCGGCAGCGAACTCAAGACCAGGGGTCTCGATGCAGACCAGACTGAGGCTGCCATCAAGGCTACGGTGAAGATGTTGAACATTATTGAAAATTATAAATAAAGTTACCTTATATGAAACTCAAAATCGCAAAGCTTCCTGGTGACGGTATCGGACCGGAAGTAGTTGAACAGGCTGTCAAGGCTGTTGATGCCGTGGCAAAGAAATTCGGTCACGAAGTAGAATATTCGTTCGGTCTCGTTGGCGCCTGTGCCATTGACAAGACTGGTTCTGCCTTCCCAGAGGAGACTTTCCAGACCTGTCTCAACGCCGACGCTGTCCTTTTCGGCGCAGTCGGTGATCCACGTTTCGACAATGATCCTACGGCCAAGGTCCGTCCTGAGCAGGGCCTTCTCGCTATGAGAAAGCAGCTCGGTCTCTTCGCCAATCTCCGTCCTGTGGAGACTTTCAAGAGCCTCATCCACAAGAGCCCTCTGAAGGAGGAGCTCGTTGACGGCGCTGATTTCCTCTGCGTCCGTGAGCTTACCGGCGGTATGTATTTCGGTGAGAAGGGCCGCAAGGACAATGGTGACACCGCTTATGATACCAATCTCTACCATCGTTTCGAGGTTGAGCGTATCCTCAAGCAGGCTTATCAGTATGCTATGCAGCGCCGCAAGCATCTTACCGTGGTTGACAAGGCCAACGTCCTCGAGTCAAGCCGTCTCTGGAGACAGATCGCCCAGGAAATGGCTCCTCAGTATCCTGAGGTCACCACTGACTTTATGTATGTGGACAATGCTGCGATGAAGCTCATCACCGGCCCTAAGTTCTTCGATGTCCTCGTGACTGAGAATACTTTCGGTGACATCCTTACTGACGAGGCCAGCTGCGTTTCCGGCTCAATGGGCCTCCTTGCTTCCGCTTCTATCGGTGAGCACACTGGCGTCTTCGAGCCTATCCACGGTTCTTATCCTCAGGCTGCCGGCAAGAATATCGCCAACCCTCTCGCTACCATCCTTTCTGCCGCAATGATGTTTGAGTATGCATTCGGTCTTATGGAAGAGGGCAAGGCTATCCGCAAGGCGGTTGCCAAGAGCATCGACGAGGGTATCGTCACCGAGGACCTCGCCGGCTCAGGCAAGGCTTACTCTACTTCTGAGGTAGGTGACTGGGTTGCAGCCAATATTTAATCGGGCAATCAGTACTTAATAATTGAGCAATCGGTATTTAGTAAACGTATAAAGACCTTATTTTATGGCAACAGAATTAGACTGGTCCAGTCTCGGATTCCATTTCAGACAGACCAACAAGATTGTAGTAAGTTATTACAAGGATGGTCAGTGGTCGGCTCCTGTAGCTACTGAGGATTTCTCAGTCGCTCTCAACTGCTTCGCCAACACCTTCCATTACGGCAGTTCCTGCTTCGAGGGTCTCAAGGCCTTCAGAGGTCAGGACGGCAAGGTCCGCATCTTCCGTCCGGAAGAGAATGCCAAGCGTCTTCAGTCAAGCGCTGAACGTCTCGGTCTCGGCGTCGTACCGGAGCAGATGTTCATCGATATGTGCGTGACTGCGGTCCGTGAGAACCTGGAGTTCCTTCCTCCTTACGGCTACAATGCGTCTATGTACATCAGACCTGTCCTCATCGGTACCACTCCTGGAATCGGTGTCTGCTCTTCGGAGGAGGCCGTGTTCATCGTGATGGTATCTCCTGTCGGCACTTACTCCGGAAAGAAGAGCCTTACTCCTCTTACTGCCACTGTCGCCAGAAATTACGACCGTGCCGCTCCTAACGGTACCGGCCGTTTCAAGGTCTCTGCCAATTACGCCATCTCCCTCTACCCATACAATATGGCTCACAAGCAGGGTTACGGCGAATTGATCTTCCTTGATCCTGCCACTCACAAGAATATCGATGAGTTCGGTTCTTCCAACTTCCTCGCTATCCAGGGCAACAAGTATATCACACCGCTCTCAGACAGCATTCTCCCTTCAATCACCAACAAGACTCTCCAGCAGGTTGCACAGGACTTTGGTCTTACCGTTGAGAAGAGGGTGATTCCTCTCGAGGAGGTTGCAGAGTTCGATGAGATCAATGCCTGCGGTACGGCTGTCGTCATCACTCCTATCAAGTCAATTGATGACAAGGCCCGTCTTGAGGATACTACCGTTGTCAAGACATATCATATGCCTTCAGGCGAAGAGGTCGGCAAGACCAGCAAGAAACTCTACGACCGCATCCGTGGAATTCAGGACGGCCGTGAAGAGGATACCCACAACTGGTGTCTTTTCGTTGACTAATTAAACAGTACTTAAATGCCAGTCAAAATACCAGACAGATTACCGGCGATTGAGCTGCTCAAGAAGGAGAATATCTTCGTGATGGACGATACCAGGGCTGCATCCCAGCAGATTCGTCCTCTGAAGATTGTCGTCCTCAATCTTATGCCGCTCAAGATCACCACTGAGACAGATCTCATCAGGCTCCTTTCCAATACCCCTCTTCAGCTTGACATCACTTTTATGAAGCTGAAGAGCCATACTCCGAAGAATACTCCCGTCGAGCATATGCGAATGTTCTATCACGACTTCGAGAAGCTCAGGAACCAGAAATTCGACGGTATGATAATCACAGGAGCGCCTATTGAGATGATTGACTTTGAGGAGGTGACCTACTGGCCGGAGATCCGTGATATTTTCGACTGGTCCAGGACGCACGTCTTCAGCACGATGTTCATCTGCTGGGCCGCGCAGGCTGGTCTCTATCATTTCTACGGCATTCCGAAGATTCTTCTTCCTATGAAGCGTTTCGGCGTGTATCCGCAGAATATCGTCACTCCTGAGCCTATCCCTCTTTTCAGGGGCTTTGATGATTATTTCAATATGCCTCAGAGCCGTCATACCCAGGTTGACGATGATGCCATTCGCAAGAACGCCAATCTCCAGATTCTTGCTGAGTCTCCGCTCAGCGGCACAGGTATCGTGATGGCACGAGGCGGTAGGGAAATCTTCATTACCGGCCATCTGGAGTATTCTCCTTATACTCTTGATGCAGAGTATCGAAGGGACAAGGATGTCAGACCTGACGTAGGTTTCCCTGAAAACTACTATGTGGACAATGATATGGACAAGGGCGTAAAGGTCACCTGGAGGGCCGCTGCAAATCTTTTCTACAGCAACTGGCTCAACTACTATGTTTACCAGGAGACTCCTTACAACATTGATGATATCAAATAAATCA
>JAILCZ010000110.1 GCA_024689985.1 Bacteroidales bacterium
GGAATTGATGTGGATTCTCCTTCCGTCGAGGAGGCGGAAATAAACTTTGCATCTTCTCCGTGGAAGGACAGGCTCAGGGTCGAGAAGAGGTCGGTGACCGAAGTCGAAGATGAATACGACCTCATCGTTTCCAATCCCCCATATTTTGACGACAGCCTTCAGGCTGCGGGGGAGAGGAGGAATTTTTCCCGACATACTGGAGTGGGTGACGGCTCGATGTCTTTCCGCGAGGTTCTGAGATGCGCGAATGAGCATCTGAGCAAAGGGGGCGTCGTCGCCCTCGTACTCCCGTCGGACCAGGAGATGGCTGCGAGAAGGTATGCCGCCGGAGAGAATCTTTTCCTTTCACGCATTCTTAGAATACGCACTACTGAGAGAAAGCCTGTGAAGAGGATCATCATCGAATTTGCGAAGGTCCGTCCGGAGTCCGTGAAAGACGAGACCCTCGTTATGATGAAAGAAGGGAGACATACCCTCGAGTACATCTCCCTTGTCCAAGATTTTTATCTGACCATTAATTAGCTTCCGGCTTCTGTCCCGGTCTCTGACCAGGACGCTGTCCGCCTTTGGCTCCGCTCAGCTTGTGAATCTGTGAGCGGCGGAATTTCTCTTCGCTGAGAATGAGCTTTGCTGTTTTTTCAGCTGAAATAACCTTTATATATTCGGCAAAATACTTACTGTCAATTTCGGTTCCCCTCTTCTGAATCTCGGTGTAGTCCTTGATGAGGGCCTTGAGGTTTTCCTCGGTTGCGCCTTCTTCAATGGCTGTCTTGATCTTCTTGTAAGCCATATGGCTCTCTTTGAAGAACTGGCCGCGTTCTTCTTCTGCCTTGTTGTATATAGGCCAGAAGTCCTGGGCCTCTTCAGGGGTAAGGTTCAGTTCAGTCGTGATGAAGGCTATTTTTTCCGCCATCATCTTTTCTCTCCAGTTCTGTTTTTCTCCCTGGGCTGATACAGTGAAACAAATGAGTGCAGCTACTGCTGCAAGGATAACCTTTTTCATACTTCTTTCTGTTATTCTGAGAATCTTACGCTTGCAATCTGGTTGAGTGAAGTTCCGGATTCTATCAGATAATTAATAATATCATCTTCGTCAGCTGTCTCTTCGTCATAATACAGGTCTTCATAACCTACGGTAGTGGAGAGCAGGCTTGCATAGTATAGCTGCTCCTCATCTTCTGACGTGGCAGTTGTCGAAGTTGCCGTGGATCTAAGCACAAAATTTCCGACGGCAAGGAGGATGGCAAAGCCGGCCGCAAGAGAAACGTATGGTACCAGTTTCGTTCTCAGTGGGACGACTTTCGTCTTTTCCTTTTCCGGGATTTCCGAGAGCCTCATCTGGAGATTCTCGAAGTATCCTTCAGGAACCGTTTGTCCGGTTGTTTTATGTAAGTCTTTATTATCCATTGCGATGAATTAGACAATTCTTAATCCGAAGGTTTAAAATCAATCTTTATTTTTTTCGAGGAAGCCCCTCACTTTCTCATACGCAAAGTGGTATGAAGCTTTTAGCGCGCCTACGGATGTCCCGGTTATTTCGGAGATCTGCTCGTATGGAATCTCATCGTAGTATCTCAGCAGGAACACGGTCTTCTGCTTTTCCGGCAGAGAGGCAATCGCTTTGTTCAGCAGCCTGAGGGCATTGTCTCCGTTGAAATACGGGTCGTCGTCAATCTTTCGTTCCAGCTCGGTGGTAAGGCTTTCGAACTGGAGTGCAGCCCTGATCTTCTGTTTGTGCAGGAAGTTGAGGGCCTCGTTCGTCGCTATCTTGTAGATCCAGGTGAACAGTTCGGATTCCCCCCTGAAGCCCGGCAGGTATTTCCATACTTTCACGAAGACTTCCTGAACCAGGTCGTCGGCATCCTCGTGGGAGCATACGAAGCGGCGCACGTGCCAGTAAATCCTCTCGCTGTAGGCTTTTACCAGCGCGTTGAAAGCCTTCTCCTGGCTTCCGTTGCGGTATTCTTCGACTATCTCCCTGTCGGTCATTATTCTGCAAGTATATATTCTGCCTGTATGAAATAATGGTCTGACGGATACATACCGTCTTTGTTATCTTTGATTACTTCGCAGCCTATTGGTTTAATTCCTCCTCTTGAAAAGATGAAGTCTATCCTGCGGTTCTTGCCCTTCTTCCTTGCGTCTCCTTCAAAGCCGTGGAATGTCCTGCCGAATTCCTCCGGTCCGTTTATTTCTTCCAAAGCCTCTTTCCATCCGGCCTCCTTCAGCATTTTGAAAGGAGCGTTCTGTATACCTGAATTGAAGTCTCCGCAGAGAATCTGTGGAAAGTCCTCCTGATACTGGGCGCTTTCCCTGATTAGAATGTTTGTCTGGCAGGCCCTGGCTGAATCTACCCTGTGGTCCAGATGGGCGTCCAGAATGCGGAACTCCACTCCGGTCTTCTTGTCGCGGAGCCTCAGCCAGGTGCAGTGGCGTGCCCTGTAGCTGCCGAATGAGTAGCTTCCTCCCGTCAGCGGATCTTCGGAAAGCCAGTATTGTCCGCCGCCGAGAATGTCGTAGCGGGATTTTTTGACGAATATTGAATTTTTGGATATGAGGTGGTAGCCTTCCGAATATGGGTCCATCTCGGGTCCGTCAAATCCGAATGAGTAGTAATTCTTCAGTTTCTCTTCAAAGAATTCTTCGGAATCATAGATTACCTCCTGCATACATATTATGTCGGGATTGCGCTTGAGTATGGTCTTGAGACAATAGTCTTTTCTGTCATCCCATCTCTTTCCGTCCACGTCGTCTTCCGGTATGTTGGCGACCCTGACGTTGCAGGTCATTACTTTGTGGGAATTGGGTTTTCCGGCAATGCAGCTCGTTCCAAATGCAAGAAGCAATGCCATAACAAATAGAAATTTCGCTTTCATCAATGTGGCTTTTATATAAATACAAAAGTAATAAAAATGTCAATTTTAGTATCTTTGTCCGATTATACTATAATAGTTATTATGAATAATAAAACTTACATAGAGCCGTCAAGAGAGCTCGGCGTCCGCGCTGAGGTCGATGTCCTTGTCGTAGGAGGTGGTCCTTCGGGAATAATGGCAGCTTATGCGGCTGCAAAAGATCCGTCTCTAAAAGTAATGCTCATTGAGAGCAGGGGATATCTTGGCGGAAATCTTACCATCGGTCTGCCGATTCTTGCTTTCCTGGGACCGAAAGGTAATCAGGTGGTAAAGGGTGAGCCTCAGAAGTTCATCGACAGGCTAAAGGCAAGGGGTGCGGCGAGCGACCATAAGCCTTGTAAGTTGCATACCAGTCTTACCATCATCAATTCCGAGGAAGCCAAGACCGTTGCCCAGGAAATGATGGAAGAAAGAAAGGTTGAGGTTCTCTACTATGTCTTCTGCAGCGACGCAATCGTGGAGAATGATACGGTAAAGGGCGTAATCATAGAATCAAAGGCAGGCCGCGAAGTGATCTTTGCCAAAACCATCATCGACTGTACCGGAGATGCCGATGTCGCATTCCGCGCAGGCGTCGAGTGTCACAAGGGTGATGAGGACGGAGGTCTTCAGCCGCCTACGCTGATGTATCAGATGAGGGGAGTGAATGTCCAGGCCTTAAGGGATGCCATCGTCAATCATCCTGAGGAGTACGATATGGACAGGATGCCTCCTGAGCAGTTCAAGGAAGGCAAGTTCATAACCGTAGGACTCCGTAACCAGATCAGAAAGGCTCAGCAGGAGGGTCTCGATGTGCCCGTGTCCCGTACCATCCTCATCACCGGTCTTGAAGAAGATGAAATCTGGGTGAATATGACACGCGTCAGCGGTGTGGATTCCACCAGACCAGAAAGTTACACCTTCGGAGAAATGACTGCCAGAAAGCAGATGAAGGTGGTGACTGAATACCTCAGAAAATTTGTTCCCGGATTCGAGAATGCCAGGGTTGAGACCGTGGCTCCGTTTATGGGAATCAGGGAGAGCCGTGTAATCGTTGGTAAATACGTGATGACGGCTCAGGATATGATAGGTTCAAAGCGCTTTTCAGATGTGATAGCAGTCGGCGGTTACCCTGTCGATATTCATCACGCGAAGGGTGGAGACTGTACGATGGTATTCCTCAACGACAGCTACGATCTTCCTTATAGGGTTCTCGTCCCCGAGAAGATTTCCGGCCTGCTAGTTGCCGGCCGCTGTTCGTCGATGAACCACGAGGCTATGGCGGGTACCCGCGTTATGTCAACCTGTATGGCTCTTGGCGAGGCTGCCGGAACGGCTGCCAGGGTTGCTATCGAGTCAGGCAAGGCCGTGGCTGATGTCAGCGTGGAAAAGGTACAGAAGGAACTCCTTCTCAACGGCGCATATTTAGGATAATATAAAACTACAGTAGTGAAGAACATACGTAACTTCTGCATCATTGCCCATATTGACCACGGTAAGAGTACTCTTGCCGACCGTCTTCTTGAACTCACGCAGAGCGTGACGGCCAGGGAGATGGAGAATCAGGTCCTCGACGATATGGATCTCGAGAAAGAAAAGGGCATCACAATCAAGAGTCACGCTATCCAGATGGACTATGTCTATAAGGGAGAGACCTACCGTCTCAACCTCATCGACACTCCTGGTCACGTGGACTTCTCCTATGAGGTCTCACGTTCGATCGCATCCTGCGAAGGCGCGCTCCTGGTCGTTGACGCCTCACAGGGTGTCCAGGCCCAGACAATTTCCAACCTCTACCTCGCCGTGGAGCATAATCTCGAAATCATTCCAGTCCTGAACAAGATCGATATGGATTCAGCCCAGGTCGAGGTCGTCACTGACCAGATCTGCGATATGATAGGCTGTGATCCTGAGGACGTGTATAAGGTCTCCGCAAGAACCGGTCTTGGCGTGGCTCCTCTTCTGGATGCCATCGTGGAGAAGATTCCGGCGCCTTCAGGTGATCCTGAGGCTCCGCTCCAGGCCCTCATCTTCGACTCTGTATTCAATCCGTTCAGAGGCATCATCGCCTACTTCAAGGTCAAGAACGGCACCCTCAGGCAGGGTGAGAAGGTCAAGTTCTTCAATACCGGAATGGAATATGAGGCCGATGAAATCGGTGCCCTCAAGATGCATCTCTTCCCTAAGAAAGAGGTGGGCTGCGGCGACGTGGGCTATATTATCTCCGGCATCAAGAGCGCCGTTGAGGTGAAGGTCGGTGATACCATCACCCACGTGGAGAATCCTTGCAAGCAGGCCATCGCCGGTTTCGAGGAGGTGAAGCCTATGGTCTTCGCCGGTATGTATCCGGTTGAGGCTTCCAAGTATGAGGAACTCCGCGCCACCCTCGAGAAGTTCCAGCTCAATGACGCTTCGTTCACTTACGAGCCTGAGTCTTCGCTGGCCCTCGGCTTCGGTTTCCGCTGCGGTTTCCTCGGACTTCTCCATCTCGAGATCGTTCAGGAACGTCTTTTCAGGGAGTTCAATATGGACGTCATCACGACCGTCCCTAACGTTTCCTACAAGGTTTATACGACCCAGGGCGAATGCATCGACGTGCACAACCCTTCAGGTCTTCCTGCCCCTACCCTCATCGACCATATCGAGGAACCTTACATCAGGGCGCAGATCATCACGAAGACCGATTTCTACGGAGCCATTATGAAGCTCTGTCTGGACAAGCGCGGCACCCTTATGGGCGAGCACTACATTACTTCCGACAGGGTGGAACTTACATACGATATGCCTCTTTCAGAGATTGTCTTCGATTTCTATGACAAGCTCAAGAGCGTGTCCAAGGGCTACGC
>JAILCZ010000017.1 GCA_024689985.1 Bacteroidales bacterium
GCCTCGTCCTTGAAGCCGTAGGCGGCATATCCCGTAAGTCTCACGTGATGGCTGAAAGCATCGGTAGTACGGCCTCCGAGCTGGATGCGCAGACCCTCGAGATTATTGTTGCTGACAGTCTTGTACCACGGGCCATACTGGAACCAATTCGCCTTGCGGACCGTATAGTAGCCGACAATCGCAGCTTCCAGGATGGAATAGATATCCTGATAGAGAGGAGCCTGCTTGACGGCATCAACCATATTATAGATATTGGCCTCCTTCTCGGAAAGCTCGAACGGACGTGCCTCATCCCAGAACTCATCGCCCTTCTTGGCGATATCCTTGGCCATCAGCACATTAGTATGGGCAGAAGTCAGTTCGGAGCCGACTTTTCCCGTAAAGACAGGATTGGAATAATCAATGGTACGGGTACCGAAAAAAGTCATAATATTGGTGGAATCCTTCTTCTCCGGAGAAAACTCGATATAGAGCTTGTCCCTCTTGTAGAACCAGCCCGAATCAGTCTTGACATTCTCGATATCCACTACGAAATCCTTGATCCAGTTTACATTCGCGGCCCTCTGAAGCTTGACGTGAGCCTCCTTCAGGGCATAATCCTCAGCGTCGATGCTGATCTCGCCGTCAAAGACAGGAGAAGAGACGGTCTTGACCGGATGGAAACGCACCTTGTAAGTCTTGCGGCCGTCCACCTGGAGGGAATCGATGAGGAAATAATTATAGAACATCATTCCCGCGCTCATAAGAGGAGAAGGAATCTTTACGTCGAAGACGGTCAGATAATTCTGATACAGGCTCGTCTTCATATGCATACTTCCAGTGAACTGAGCCATCGTAGGATAATTGTCCAGACCGGAAATCTTGCTGGCCACGATTTCCTCCTTGTCGTAGGAAGGATTCTTCGAATGATAGTTCCTGGAAATATTCTCCGAAATCATCGCAGGAAGATAGGCTCGTCCCGAAACGATGGAAGTATCCACATAATCCATAATGAAGCCGAAATTCTTCTGGAACTTCTTGTTCCTCATAAGCTTCTCAGGATCCACGATATCCAGTTCCATACGGCTGTAGGCATCGCAGTCATAGTAAGACTGGTTCTCAGGGTCGTTCTGCGGCTTGTGCTCGTTGATGAGCTTCAGAAGACGGCGGACCTTATGGTCATCAGCCTTCACCTTCGAAGCGGCCAGCTGGGTACGCACCGGCTTGAGCTTGAAATCCATTTCATTGAAGGCACCCACCTTCACGGGAACCTCGACATTCTCATATCCCAGAAGGGAGACAAGCAGGGTCGTAAGTCCCTCCTCCCTGGTCTCAAGTGCATATTTTCCGTCAAAGTCGGTAGTCACACCAATCGTAGTGCCCTTGAAATAGACGCCCACGAAAGGCACGGGCTCCCCCGTCTCGGCATCAGTCACGATACCCTTGACCCTTGTGCTCTGCGCAAAAGAAATGACCTGCACGAAAAGCAGGACAAACAATATAGTTAGCTTCTTGGTTTCCATAAAAAATGCCTCCCTGGCCATAAAACCGGGGAGGCAAAAATACTAATTATCTTTCAATAAGATTGTTCTATTATTCCTTTTCTACATCCTTTCAGGGAGTTCGATGCCAAGAATGCCCATATCCTTGCGCAGGACTGCAGCCACCGTAGCGATGAGTTCGAGCCTCATCACGAGGACATCCTGGTTCTCCTCCTTGAGGATAGGAGTATCGTGATAATACTGATTGAACTCCTTCGCGAGGTCGTAGGCGTAGTTCGCGAGAGTGGACGGAGCGAGAGAAGCGCCAGCCTCAGCAACCTTTGCAGGGAAAGAATTGAGGAGCTTGATGAGGCGGATTTCCTTCGCAGTCATCGGAGTGTCATTCTTGAGGGCGCAAGGGCAGACCTTGATGCCCTGGGCCTCAGCCTTTCTGAGGATTGACTTGATGCGGGCGTGAGTGTACTGGATGAAAGGACCGGTGTTGCCGTTGAAGTCGATGCTCTCCTTAGGATTGAAAAGCATAGTCTTCTTAGGATCCACCTTGAGGATGAAGTACTTGAGGGCTCCGAGACCAATCATATGGTAGAGCTTCTCCTTCTCCTCTTCAGTCATATCGGCGAGCTTGCCGCTCTCCTCGGAGGTAGCCTTGGCTTCCTCGTACATCTTCTCTATGAGATCGTCGGCATCAACGACGGTACCCTCGCGGGACTTCATCTTGCCTTCAGGAAGCTCGACCATACCGTAGCTGAGGTGGAAGATTGAATCCGCCCAGTCGAAGCCGAGTTTCTTGAGGATGAGCTTGAGGACCTGGAAATGGTAGTCCTGCTCGTTTCCGACGACATAGATATGTGAATCGAGGGAATTCTCCTCGAATCTCTTCTGAGCCGTACCGAGGTCCTGGGTAATGTAAACCGAAGTACCGTCGGAGCGCTGTACGATCTTGCGGTCAAGGCCGTCAGAAGTGAGGTCGCACCAAACAGATCCGTCAGGATCCTTCACGAAGACGCCCTTCTCGAGGCCTTCCTTGACGAGTTCCTTGCCGAGAAGATAGGTATCGTGCTCATAGTAGGTCTTGTCGAAAGAGATTCCGAGAGCCTTGTAAGTCTCGTCAAATCCCTTGAACACCCACTCGTTCATCTTCGCCCAGAGGTCGCGGACATCCTTGTCGCCCTGCTCCCACTTGACGAGCATCTCGTGGGCAGCCTTGAGGCAAGGAGCCTCCTGCTTGGCAGTCTCCTCATCCATTCCGCCCTTGACGAGCTCATCGACCTGAGCCTTGTAGATATCATTGAACTTGACATAGCAGTCACCTACGAGATGGTCGCCCTTCTTTCCTGAAGTCTCAGGAGTGGCGCCGTCGAAGGCCATCTGCCAGGCAAGCATACTCTTGCAGATATGAACACCGCGGTCATTTACGAGGGTAACCTTGATGACATTGTTGCCGCAGGCCTTCAAAAGGTCTGAAACGGCTGCACCGAGCAGGTTGTTGCGGATATGACCGAGATGGAGAGGCTTGTTGGTGTTAGGAGAAGAGAACTCGACCATCACATTCTTTCCTGTAGAAGAAAGCTGGCCGAAGTCATCTGCCTTCGCAATCTCAGCGAAGACCTCGTTCCAGTAAACGCCTGAGAAGCTCAGGTTGAGGAAGCCCTTCACTGAATTGTAAGCCTCGATTTCAGGGCAGTTGGCCTTGAGCCACTCGCCGATGGCGTTGCCCGTATTCTCAGGAGTGCTGTGCGAGATGCGCAGAAGAGGGAAAGTGACCAGAGTGTAGTCACCTTCGAACTCCTTTCTCGTGACACCGACCTGAAGTGTTGACGCATCAACGTCCGCGCCATAGAGAGCCTTCATTGCCGCTGCGGCCTTGGAGGCGATAAACTGTTCCGGTGTCATAGAATTATCCGAGATATGTCTTGAGAAGTTTTGAAGCGTTTGGTTTCTTGAGCTTGCGGATCGCCTTCTCCTTGATCTGGCGCACACGCTCACGGGTGAGGTCGAGTCTTTCACCGATCTCCTCGAGAGTCATCTCCTGGCATCCGATGCCGAAGAAGCTCTTGATGATCTCCCTCTCACGGCCTGTGAGGATCTGGAGGGAGCGCTCGATCTCCGTAGAGAGAGACTCGCCTACGAGACCACGGTCTGCGCTAGGAGAATCATCATTAGGAAGCACGTCGAGAAGGCTGTTGTCCTCGCCCTCGACGAAAGGAGCGTCCACTGACACGTGACGGCCTGAAACGCGGAGGGTATCGGAGATCTTGTCCTTAGGGACGTCGATCATCTCGGAAAGTTCCTCGTTGGACGGCTGGCGCTCGTGAAGCTGCTCGAACTGGCCGAGAGCCTTGTTAATCTTATTGAGGGAACCTACCTGGTTTAGAGGCAGGCGGACGATTCTTGACTGCTCCGCAAGAGCCTGGAGAATGCTCTGACGGATCCACCACACTGCATAGGAAATGAATTTGAAACCACGGGTTTCATCGAATTTCTCGGCAGCCTTGATAAGGCCGAGGTTTCCTTCATTTATAAGGTCAGGGAGGGAAAGACCCTGATTCTGATACTGCTTCGCAACGGAAACCACGAATCTGAGGTTGGCCCTTGTAAGTTTCTCGAGAGCCTTCTGGTCACCCTTGCGGATTCTCTGGGCAAGTTCTACCTCCTCCTCAGGAGAAACGAGTTCCTCACGTCCGATTTCCTGGAGATACTTGTCCAGGGAAGCGCTTTCGCGGTTCGTAATCGATTTTGTAATCTTAAGTTGTCTCATATATCTGTATAAAATATTACCGCCCCGGAAAGATTTCCGAAGCGGTAATTATAGCATCGACAAATCTGTTCCTATTTGTCGTCCTTGCCGAATGCGAAGTAAGCCGGCTTGCCGTTGGCGTAAACGCCCTCGATGGCAACCATCCTCCTTGACTTAGCGGCGATGTCGACGACATCCTGAGGTTTGCTTACCGGCGTATCGTTGACGTAGAGGATTATAAGTCCTTCCTCGGCGCCCTCCTCCTTCATCTTTCCGGCGGAGACGCCTACCACTTCAACACCCTTCTTGATACCGAGCTTTTCAGCCTTCTTGGAGTCGAGAGCCTTGAGCTTTGCTCCGTAGAACGCTACCGCTCCATCCTCATCGACAGATCCGTTCTCTTCCATATTCGACTGGAAGACGACCTCCACCTTCATTTCCTTACCGTTGCGGTTGAGTTTGACGGTGGCCTTGTCGCCAGGATGATAAGCACTTACCTTCTCCTGGAGAGAAGCCGCATTAACGACAGTGTTACCATCGATTTCAAGAAGTATATCGCCTTCTTTCACGCCGGCCTTGTCGGCAGCGCTACCTGCAATAACCTTCACTATATATACGCCTTCTTTTCCGGAAAGTTTCAAATCTTTCAAAAGTTTCACAATCTTTGAATCCTGCTCGGCGACTTCCTTGTTACTGTTCTCAGGATCAAGGTTGTCGAACCCTCTCATATATACTCCGAGATATGCTCTCTTGACAGAACCGAAGTCGATCAGGTCGGCAATGACCTTCTTCACGACATTGACAGGAACGGCGAAAGAATAGCCTGAATATGAACCGGTCTGGGAGTAGATCATCGTATTGATGCCGACGAGTTCGCCGGAACGGTTGACGAGGGCTCCGCCTGAGTTTCCAGGATTGACGGCAGCGTCAGTCTGGATGAACGAATCCACGCCGCCGGACTTACCCATTGAACGGGCCTTGGCGCTGACGATTCCGGCAGTGACCGTAGAACGGAGAGAATAAGGGCTGCCGATCGCGAGCACCCACTCTCCGAGGCGGAGATTGTCGGAATCACCCAAAGGAACGACAGGAAGATTCTCAGCCTCGATCTTGATGAGGGCGATGTCAGTGTCAGGGTCTGTGCCGATGACCTTGGCCTCATAAGTCTGGTTGTTGTTGAGGGTGACCTCAACGGTAGTAGCGCCGTTCACTACGTGATTGTTGGTAACGATGTAACCATCCTCGCGGATGATCACGCCGGAGCCGCTTCCCTGCTGAACCCTCTCCCTAGGCTGGGACTCCTGTGGCTGTCCGAAGAAGAACTGGAAGAAAGGATCGACAGGCATAGCCTGGACCTGCTGCTTGATCGTGACCTTCACGAAAACGACGGCGTCAACCGCCGATTCAGCTGCATATGTAAAATCAGGATAATCACTCTGATTGAGACTTACCGTACGGTACTGAGCACCTGCGGGGGCATCTTCTGCGACGCCGTCCATTCTGACATTCTTTTCAGAAATCGAGGTGACTGCATACGCTGTGAGGCAACTTACGCCAGCACAGAGCAAAATGGTTAATATGTTTCTTTTCATAATCTGAAATGTTATTTTCCGGTCCCATAAAAATCAAAGAATGTGCCAAAAGAAGTAAAAAATAATTAGTACATTTGTAAGGATTTAAATGACCAACGAAAATGAAATTTACAGTTTCAAGCACAGAACTTCTCAAGGCGCTCGTAGGCGTGTCAAAGGCCATCCCTACGAAGACAGCGCTCCCTATACTTGAAAATTACCTCTTCGTACTCAACGGAGGCCTTCTCGAGATCACGGCATCAGACCAGGACCTCACCCTCCGCACGTCACTCGAAGTGGACAATACCGAGGAAGAAGGCAGCATCACCGTTCCTTCACGTCATATAACTGAACTTCTCAAGGCCCTTCCGGACCAGCCGGTGACAATCCGCACCGTCAACGACAGTTCAATCGAATGCGCGTGGGCAAGCGGTAACTCTATGCTCCCATACCTTCCTGCTGACGACTACCCTGAAATCAAATCAGTAGGAGAAGACGCTGAGCAGGTAAGCATTCCGGCAGAAGCCCTCATCGAAGGCATCGCAGGCACTGTTTACGCTACCGCGGACGACGAAATCCGCCCTGCTATGAACGGTATCTTCTTCGACATCGATACAGCATCGACGACACTCGTCGCATCAGACTCACACAAGCTCATCTGCTACACTACGGAAGAGCTCAAGTCAGGCGTAAAGGCTTCGTTCATCCTTCACAAGAAACCGGCCGCAGTTCTCAGAAGCGCCCTTTCGAAGGAAGACGGAGACGTACAGATCAGCTTCGACTCATCTACCGTCCTCTTCCAGTTCGGTCAGACGACTATGATCTGCCGTCTTGTCGTAGGCAAGTATCCTAAGTACCGCGACGTCATCCCTCAGAACAACGCAAACGTTCTCAAGATCGACAGATTACAGCTTCTGAACACCCTCAAGCGAGTTTCAGTCTGCGCAAACAAGGCATCGAACCACATCAAGTTCGACCTCAAGGCAGGCCAGATCGAAATCTCCGCTCAGGACCTCGGATTCGCAATCGCAGCTTACGAGAAGGTGATGTGCGACTACAGCGGTGACGACCTCACGATCGGCTTCAAGTCAACCTTCCTCATCGAGATTCTCTCAAATATGTCCTGTGAGACAGTGGTGATGAAGTTTGCCGACGCACGCCGCGCAGCCCTCATCCTCCCTTCAGAGGAAGAATCAGAAAGCGAGAAGATCTGCGGTATCATTATGCCTATTATGATTTCATAGTTTCTATCAATATATGGAACTTCAGCTTGAAAGGCCATTGCTCTTTTTTGACATAGAGAGCACTGGCCTTAATATTCCTACGGATGCCATCATCGAACTGAGTTTTGTGAAGATAATGCCCGACAACGAGCAGAGGATCAAGACTTGGAAGGTATGTCCGTGGGACTATGTCAACAACTGTCAGAAACCTATCAATCCGAGCGCATCAGCAGTCAACGGAGTGACCGACGATATGGTCAGAGACTGTCCTAAATTCTACGAAATCCTCGACGAAGTCGTTGAATGGATCGGAGACAGCGACCTCGCCGGATTCAACTCTGCCAAGTTCGACCTCCCGATGCTCGCGGAGGAACTTGAACGTGCGAGAAAGTTCACCGGAAAGAAGATCACGATGAACCTGCACGAGAAGAAGATGGTCGATGTCCAGAACATCTACCACGCCCTCGAGCCGCGCAACCTCAAGGCAGCCTACCGCCATTTCTGCGGAGGCAAGGACTTCGAGAACGCGCACACAGCGGAGGCCGACACTATTGCGACCTACGAGGTGCTCAAGGGAGAGCTCGAGATGTATCCTGACACACTCAAGAACGACGTCACCTTCCTCGCAGGCTTTGCGGGAAGACCAAAGACGGTGGACTACGCCGGAAGACTCGTCTATGGCGAGAACGGAGATGCTGTCGTAAGTTTCGGAAAGCACAAGGGCAAGACTGCCCGCGAAGTTTACAGGACTGAGCCGTCATATTTCGCCTGGATCGAGAACGGAGAATTCACCCTCGATACGAAGCGTCAGTTCGCCCTCCTCAAGGAGAAATTCGAAGAGGAGAAGAAGGAAGCGCTCAGGCAGCCGGCCAGCGAAGAGCAGCTCCGCGCCCTTCAGGGCAAGTTCGGAGGCGGACATCAGGGTAGCCTCTTTTAACGGATGAACATAATCGTAAAGACAAAGGATGGAGGCCTGATGGTAAGGCCCGACACGACCTGGGAGAAGGACAACGAGGACTTCTACCCACCTGAGTTCGTGCAGGAACTGACCTACACCCCGGTCCTCTTTGCGAGAGTCTGCAAGCCGGGAAGAAGCGTTGGCGAACAGTTCGCTGACCGCTACTTCGACTCTATCGGCTTCGGCATCCTCCTCTACCCCGAGAATCTCATCGACGGGAAGGAAACCGGAATCTGCGAGGCCACGATGGTGGACCACACCTCATTCCTTACTGCACCTATGTACAACAGGATTACCCTGGGACAGGAAGGCAACGTCTTCCGCCTCTGCAAGAACGGGGAAAAGATCTACGAATACGACGGCGGCAGCGTGGAGATGATAAAGAAGGCCCTCAGCGAGGCAACCAGATATATATTCATAAGAACAGGCGATATGATCGCCATCGAACTGGAACCGAGAAAGCCTCTCTGCGGAAGAGAGGACACTGCAGTCTCAGCCACCTGGTGCGAGAATTCAATCCTTGACTTCAACATAGTATTCTAGCTGTCCTTCCTCCAGGACGGACGGATGCAGAATACGGATGAGGTCTTCAAGAATAAGGTCAGGGCGGGACGAACCGCTCTCCCAGAAATCATTGCCACCCTCCGGAGTTCTTCGGAGGGTGTTGTTATATACCTTCCTGCCGATTACGGGGAAATCCCCGAAGAGAGGATTCAGGTCGCGGAGCTGTGACAAATTGTCAGCCCAGCCGACATTCAGCCAGCAGTCAGCCTCACAGGAAAGGGCGAAAGCCTGCTCCACGCTCATAAGGGAAGACTCGCTACTGCCCTCTTTCGAGCCGAGGATCACTCCCCCGGCGTCGCGGATCAGTTCAGACATATAGCTGTCCCCGCCGGGAACATACCAAGCATCGCCGTAAGGCACGTTGATGAGGACCTTCACTGGATCGACATCCTTCACCTTCTCCTTCAGGGTCTCATATCTTTGGACAATGGTATCGAAAACAGAATCAGCCTCGTGAAGCCTTCCGGTCAGGGCTCCGAAGAGACGGACATACTCTGCCCTTGCAAGAGGATCCTCCTCCAGCTGGTCACTCACCGTCAGGGTACGCACTCCGAGGGAACGGAGCTTCGCAGCATAGGCAGGATCGTCGGAAGAAAGACTGTAGCCGACCAGAAGGTCCGGCTGAAGGTTCACGACGGCCTCGTAATTCAGGTTGGCGTCGTAGCCCACCTCAACGGCATTCTCCTTGACATAAGCATTTGAGACATACTTCTTTCCGGACATTCCCACTACCATCTCCGCGCAGCCGATGCGGTCCAGGGCGGCAAGATAGGAGCCAGACATAAAGACGAAGCGGTCCATACTGCCTCCGACGACCGTGTCCCTCCTGGAAGTGTAGGGATTGATGACGGCGACAGTGGTGTCGTTCACTATTTCGAAATATCTGGCGCGGGAATCCGTCCGGCCTTCTCCACCTCCGGCCGAAGGGCGGCAGGAAGCGACCAAAAGTATTGCAAATAGGGCTGTTAAAGCAAGTCTCATACAGTTGACAAAGTTATGTCTTTTAACTAAATTTGCGCCAAATTTTATTGGACAATGATCGACAAGAATGTTCAGATGATGGACGCAGGAATGGCGATGTTTGATTCCGAAGCCGGTTTCGGTGAAGTAATAGGAATGACAAAGTCTGAAATGATGCGTCTCGGCGGCAAGATTTACGAAGTCAGTGACTCCGATGGTGGAAAGTTCTCCACCACCATCCCACCCAAGGACCTCCCGGACAGCACGGCAGAGTGCGACCTCTTCCTGGACTGGTCATCCTCATTCCGTAAGAGATACATATCCGCAAGAATCGAGGCGGCCGGAGAGAACAGATATGTCATCAGGTTCAAGGAAGGAAACAAGAGCGCAACGCTCAGAAACCTTATGTACTCCATTCTTGGAGCATACGGCATCTTCGGACTCATTCTCGGAGCAGATGCCCTCGGCAGACTTTCCGGAGTTGCCCTCGCCCTTTTCTCCGTCTATATGTGGATGAAACCGAGCGCAAGAGCCAGGAAGGCAGCCGAAGAATTGATCAGAGCATTTAACACCAACAAATAATGAGACTTTTTCCAATTTACACCTGGAACAAAAGCTTACATCGCGTAAAACTGGGACAGCAGAATTTCATCAACCTCCCCTGGGCTCAGGGAGTAGTGCTGCTCGTCTGCGTTGCGATTGCAATGCTTCTTGCAAACCTACCTGCCACAAAGGAGCTCTACAAGGGCTTCCTTGAAACGAGCCTTACCATCCACGTTCACAGTGAGCATCACGACATCTGGTTCCCGAGAGGGATGACAGTCGAGAAGTTCATCAATGATATCCTGATGGTCGTATTCTTCTTCACGGTCGGCCTTGAAATCAAGAGAGAGGCTGTCTGCGGAGAACTTTCATCAGTCAAGAAGGCCCTCCTCCCTGTGATCGCGGCCTTCGGAGGAGTTATCGCTCCGGCCCTCATCTTCGCTGCCATCAACCACGGAACTGCAGCCGCATCTGGATGGGGAATCCCTACGGCAACCGATATCGCCTTCGCCGTCGGAATCATCTCGATTCTCGGAGACAAGGTGCCAATCTCGCTGAAAGTCTTCCTTACGGCCCTCGCAATCGCCGATGACCTCGTGGCCATCCTCGTCGTAGCCATCTTCTACGGAGGCGCCATCAACCTCGGCCTCCTCGCCATAGCAGGAGCCCTGATCCTGGTCATCCTCCTCTTCAACAAGCTCGGAGAGAAGAACCTCGCCGTTTACCTCGTCCTCGCCACAGCACTCTGGATCCTCTTCTACTATGCAGGCATCCACTCAACTATGGCCGGCGTCGTAATGGCCTTCCTCACTCCTATGAACGCCCGCTACCACAAGGCATACCTCAGACGCAGCCTCCGCCTCAACGAGAAGAGACTCCGTCAGCTTGACGATGACTATCCTGAAGAAGACTTCCCTAACGCAGAGCAGAGAACCTGCCTGAGAAACATCGCAGATACGAGCAGAAACGCCATCGGCCTCAGCTATCAGGCTGAACACGCACTCGGCAACTGGGTCAACTTCCTCATTATGCCGATCTTCGCCCTCGCGAATGCAGGAGTCGAAATCACCGACCCTTCATACTTCAACATCTTCCACTTCGACAGCAACCTCGGTAGCGTCAGCCTCGGTATCTTCCTCGGCCTCCTTCTCGGAAAGCCTATCGGAATTACCCTCGCCAGCGTCCTTGCAATCAAGACCGGAGCCTGCGAGAAGCCTAACAAGGCCAGCTGGGCAATGCTCTTCGCCGTTGCCTGCCTCGGTGGTATCGGATTCACTATGAGCATCTTCGTCGATACCCTCAGCTTCGGAGACCAGACTCCTGAGATAATGAATCACCTGCGCAATGCAGGTAAGATAGCAGTCCTTATGGGATCGCTCTGCTCAGGAATACTTGGAAGCATCCTGATATCATTCATACATAAGATAGAATTGAAGAAGGCCTAAAGAGCCTTTGCTGCCGACTCGCCGGCAAGAAGGCCGGTAGAGAAAGCGACCTGGAGGTTGTATCCTCCTGTATCGCAGTCAGCATCCAATACTTCACCACAATAATAGAGTCCGGGAGTCTTCCTGGACTCTAATGTTTTAGGGGTGATGCAATCCGTGGACACTCCGCCGGCAGTCACTACGCAGCGTTCGTATCCCACATAGCCCTCGATCTCGAACTTCCAGGCCTTGATGACGGAAGCGAGAAGACCGAAGTCTATCCTTTCATTGCCCTTCTTTCCCTGGAGAATCTCAGGATTGCACCTGGTGAAGCCCGGGATGAGGTCCCACGGCATAAGCTTTCCGAGAAGCACCCTCATCATCTCCTTCACGTTGAGACGACGGCTGCGCGGATCCTTCTGAATCTCGTTCCAGAGAGCCTTTATGCGCACCAGAAGGTCGGCCTCCTCAACGCCAGGCTTCATATCCACGACGAGGCTTGCCTTGCCTCCGTTCACGATTGCCTTGACGCAGTTGCGGCTGACGCCGAAGCCAACAGGGCCCTCGATGCCGCCGTCGGTGAAATCTATGTCGCCGAACTCAGTCTGCACCTCGTTCTGGCCTACATATAAAGAAAGGTTGATATTCTTGAGCTGGACTCCCGCGAGAGCCTTGCCGATTTCACTCAGAGGCTCGCTCCTGTCGATATGGCCCTTCATATCCTGAGGAGCCTTCGGATCGTAGCTCTTATAGCCCTTCGGCACCATTGCGGTAAGGGAAGGGAATGTGCCCGTAACCTCATCTCCGAACGATCTTGCCCACCTGTAGCCGTCTCCTGTTGAGCCTGTTCCCGGATAAGAGAGGCCTCCGGTTGCGATGATGAGTTTTCCGGCAGTCCACTGTCCGGCAGAAGTCTCCACGACGAATTCGCCGCCGACGAGACTAACGGCAGATACCTCGCAGTCAGTCACCACCTTCGCGCCAAAACGCTTCGCAGCCCCCAGAAGGGTATCCACGACATCAGAAGCGTGGTAGGAAGCAGGAAAAGCCCTGTCTCCCCTCTCCACCACCGTCTCAAGTCCGTGGTCATTCAAAAAATCGATCATTCCCTGTGAAGTCAGATTATAAAGAGCCGGCTTGAGGGCGTTGGCCTTCGAGCGGATATGGCCCGAAAACTCATTCCAGCTTTTCAGGTTGGTGAAATTGCAGCGGCCCTTGCCGGTGATCATAATCTTCCTTCCGACCCTCGGCATCTTTTCCAGGACGGTCACTGTCGCAACCTTTCCGTTTTCAGCCAGAGTCTTGCCCGCTCCATAGGCCGCCATAAGTCCGGCGGCACCTCCACCAATAATTATAATGTCAGACTTCATAGTAAAATCAAAAAAATGCTTATATTTGTATCCCAATCCGGAAACAAGCCGGACCTGCCACTTTAGCTCAGTCGGTAGAGCAGCGCATTCGTAACGCGCAGGTCGCCAGTTCGAGCCTGGTGAGTGGCTCAGGAAAACATCGCAAAGATAGCAAAAAGCCGTAGCAAATTCGCTGCGGCTTTTTCAATACATTCTTTTTAGTAACTTTGCCCCGATGAAAATTTGCGTAGGACTTTCAGGAGGTGTAGACTCCAGCGTTGCCGCCCTGCTTCTCAAGCAGCAGGGATACGACGTCTTTGCTATGTTCATGCAGAACTGGCACGACGCCGATGCTACGCTCCACGGTGACTGTGAGTGGGAAGAAGACAGATTCGTAGCCGAAATGGTGGCGAGAAAGATCGGAATCCCTTTCTACTTCGTCGACCTCAGCAAGGAGTACCGCCAGAGAGTCGTGGACTATATGTTCGACGAATACTCAAAGGGCCGCACCCCTAATCCGGACGTCCTCTGCAACCGTGAGATCAAATTTGACGCCTTTATGAAGGCTGCCGAGAGGCTCGGAGCCGATATGGTGGCTACCGGCCACTACTGCCGAAAGGAAGAGACCGTCGATGAAAACGGCAACAAGGTCTATCGCATCCTCGCCGGCACCGACCCGAACAAGGACCAGAGCTACTTTCTCTGTCAGCTTACCCAGGAACAGCTCAGCAAGGCCCTCTTCCCTATCGGAGACATCATCAAGCCGGAAGTCCGCAGACTCGCGGCCGAGGCCGACCTCCCGTCTGCCGAGAAGAAGGATTCCCAGGGGATCTGCTTCGTGGGCAAGGTGGACCTTCCGACCTTCCTCCAGCAGAAGCTCAAGCCTTCCGAAGGAGATGTAGTCGAAGTCTATGACGCCTTCTACTCTGACAA
Organism: Bacteroidales bacterium; assembly: GCA_024689985.1. Classification (GTDB taxonomy): domain Bacteria; phylum Bacteroidota; class Bacteroidia; order Bacteroidales; family UBA932; genus Cryptobacteroides. Next base: position 13,744 of record JAILCZ010000017.1, read on the forward strand.
CGCCCAGTACGGGGAAATCGTCGGCATCCTCGACAGGATACTCGCAGAAGGCACGGACGCGAATATGATCACATCCTATGTATCCGAGGACAAGGCCACGGTGCCGTCAGCAGCCAACAGCTACGACCCGGACAAGATCGCCCTCCTTTCAGACGAAGAGCTCCAGGCCCTCGCAAGCCCTCTCAGCTACGATTCCCTCCAGTTCGAGACGGAGACATACCGCAGCGGAAAGAAGCACGTCAAGAAGACCAGATACAAGGAAAACCCATACGGAAAGATCATCGGAAAGCACGACGGAGCCCAGTTCTACACCATAGGACAGCGAAAGGGCCTCAACATCGGAGGCCACGCCGATTCAGTCTTCGTCATATCTACCGACACCGACAGGAACATCATCTACGTAGGCGAAGGCCACAAGCACAAGGGACTCTCCCGCAGCTGCCTCCGCATCGAACCTTCGGAAATACACTGGATAAGGGAAGACCTCAGGATGAAGGTGGGAGAAATCCGACGCTACCGCGTCAGGATCCGCTACCGCCAGCCTCTGCAGAACGCCTGGGTCATCTGCCGTGAAAGCGGCCTCTATATGATCTTCGACGAGCCTCAGCGCGGAATGACAGCCGGACAGTTCGCAGTCTGGTACAACACCGGCGACGATGAGATGCTCGGATCAGGCGTAATCAGCAAATAATTATAAAATTGGTTATATTTGTGTAAACACATACACAAAATAGCCATGGAGTGTAAAGAAATAAAGATTGCGTATCTGGAATACGGTTCGATAGATGAGCTGCCACAGGAAGAGAAAGAACTTGCCAAGGCAGCCGTCAAAGCGGCCAACGCTTCCTATGCGCCTTATTCAAACTTCAACGTGGGTGCGGCGGTGAGACTTGAAGACGGCACCATCGTCCCTGGAGCAAACCAGGAGAACGATGCCTTCCCTTCAGGAATCTGTGCGGAAAGATCGGCGATGTATGCGGCAGGCGCGCATTATCCGGACAAAGCCGTAAGAGAACTGGCAATCGTAGGCGGTCCGAACCATACCATATGCGATGATCCGGCCACTCCTTGCGGAGCGTGCAGGCAGGTTATGGCTCAGTTCCAGAAAAAGGCCGGCAAACCTATGAAGGTCATTCTCGCAGGAGCGAAGAAAGTCTGGGTCTTCCAGAAAGTTGATGACATTCTGCCGCTTATCTTCACCAGTCTGGACAATAAGTGAGCAACCCCTTAGAATCGAGCATCCAGTTCCTTCCAGGAATAGGTCCTACCCGTGCAGCCCTTATGGAAAGGGAGCTCGGGCTGAAGACTTTCGGTGACCTGATCGGATTCTACCCCTTCAGATACATAGACAGAAGCGGAATTACCCGCATTGCCGACATCGCCTCGACCGATGCCGCAGTGCAGATTATGGCCCGCATCGTACGCGTCCGCCTCATAGGAGTCGGAAGCAACATCATCTATGACAGGGTGCCGGACGGAACCGTACCCCAGGGTGGCAGCCAGGCCGTCAAGTTCAACCTCGTCAAGAGGATGAGCGTGATAGTCCAGGACGCCAGCGGAGAGATGGAGCTAGTGTGGTTCAAGGGAGTGAAATATATGTTCCCGAAGATGGCGACAGGAGGAGTCTATGTCTTCTTCGGCAAGCCTTCCGTATTTGGGCAGAGATACAACATCGTTCATCCGGAAGTCGATATTCCTCCGAGCGGAGGCGCATCGATGGGAGTGGGCACCCTCACGGGAGTCTATACCAGCACCGACAAGCTCAAGAGCCACGGAGTAACCGGAAAGGTGATGAACAGGATAATGGCAAGCGCCCTCGAGCAGAGCCTGCAGTTCGTACCTGAGACACTTCCGGACTACATCCTCAACGAAAAAGGACTTGTCCCGAAGAGATTCGCCCTCAGGAACATCCATTTTCCAAAGAATCAGGACAGCCTCTCCAAGGCCGTCAGAAGGCTGAAATTCGAGGAACTCTTCCTCCTTCAGCTGGCACTGCTGAAACAGAAATACGTGCGCAGCCGCTCGGCCGTCGGTATCGTGATGCCGAAGGTGGGCGAAGCCTTCAACGCCTGCTACAAATCACTTCCGTTCGACCTGACAGGAGCCCAGAAACGAGTCATCAAGGAAATCCGCGCCGATATGATGAGCGGACACCAGATGAACCGCCTCCTCCAGGGAGATGTAGGCTCTGGCAAGACAATGGTGGCCGTGCTTTCGGCCCTCATTGCAGTCGGCAATGGCTGTCAGGCCTGCATAATGGCCCCGACCGAAGTCCTGGCCCAGCAGCATTACGCCAACATACAGAAATATCTCGCTCCTACTGGAGTGAAGTCAGCCCTTCTTACCGGTTCCACCGGAACCAAGGACAGGAGGGCCATACACGAAGGACTCGAAGACGGGTCCATCAGCATAATCATAGGCACACACGCCCTCATAGAGGACAACGTCCTCTTCCAGAAGCTCGGCCTCGCCATTATTGACGAGCAGCACCGATTCGGAGTGGAGCAGAGGGCGAAGCTATGGAGCAAGGGAGCCGGAGGAATCGCTCCTCACATCCTCGTGATGACGGCCACACCTATCCCAAGAACTCTTGCAATGACTCTCTACGGCGACCTGGACGTCAGCGTCATCGACGAGCTGCCTCCTGGCAGAAAGCCGATCCAGACCCTGCAGATCGTAGAAAGCAAGAGGCCTGAGCTCTACAAATTTATGGAGAGCCAGATCAGGAAGGGACGACAGATCTTCGTCGTCTATCCTCTCATATTCGAAAACGAAAAACTGGATTACAAAGCCCTCGAAGAAGGCTACGACGACATAGTCGAACGCTTCCCTCTCCCGGATTACAAGGTGGCCATCGTCCACGGCCAGCAGACCAACGAGGTGAAGCAGTTCAATATGGACGCCTTCGCGGCCGGCAGGGCCAACATCCTCGTATCCACGACCGTCATCGAAGTCGGAGTGGATGTGCCGAATGCCTCTGTGATGATCATAGAGAATGTGGAGCGCTTCGGTCTTTCGCAGCTGCACCAGCTCAGAGGCCGCGTAGGCCGTGGTGCTGCCGAATCATTCTGCGTCCTTGTCAAGGGCACGAAAGTCTCAAAGGAAAGCCAGAAGAGAATCGACCTGATGTGCAGGACGGAGAACGGCTTCGAACTCGCCGAAGAGGATATGAAGCTCCGCGGACCTGGCGATATGGAAGGCACCCAGCAGAGCGGCCTGCCTGTCAGCCTCGGGATAGCCTCACTCGCCAAGGACGGCCTCCTTCTGCAGGAAGCCAGGGACTACGCCGAAGCCATCCTCAAGGACGACCCTGAACTGAAGGACGAAAAAAATGCCCCTCTGGTTCAGGAACTCAGAAGGGGCAAATATAACGTGGCGAAAAATTTCAGCCAGATTTCTTAGCGGATATACTCCCACCTGCCGACATAACTCGGAGCCGAGATTCTCTCGCGGGTTATGTACGGATCTTTCTTGATGTAATCATAGAGCAGTTCCCTGTAAGTAGGGCCCTCCTCCAGAATGCGGGACTTGATGGCTTCGGCCGATTTGAGGCCGACGGACTCCAGGAGACCGCCGGCACCGACAGCACGGTATGATGACATAGCCACATTGTATCTCTGGTCAAGTTCGAAAGGCCTTCCGTCAGCAAAAGAAGAAATGTTCACTCTCTCGCCCAGAGGCTTGTTCACGTCGACGGTATAATTGATACCGGCACCGAACTCGAAGTTGGCAGGGCTTGGCTTGCCGTTCTCATACTGGAGCTGAAGGTCGTATGAAGCCTCGAGGAAGGAGCGGATCTCCTCGCCGCTGAGACTCAGGATAGTGATCTTGTTCTCGAAAGGATAGAGTGTGCTTGCGATGTCGTTGAATATGATTTCACCCTTCTCGATCTTGCCACCAAGGGCAAGGAATGAAGAAAAGGCTACATCCACATTTGGATAACTCAAAGCGAGGGTCTGGTAGAAGTTGATGTAGTCGCTCTGTCCCTTGAATGCCTCATCCACATCGAGGTCGATTTCGAGTTTGCCGATGACGCTGCGGCTGAAGCGGCTCACCTGTGCGTAGGCGTCGGCGAACTTTTCCCTGGTCTTTTCGTCAATCTCGACCTTGACATTCTCAAGCTGTCCCTCAACGGTCTTGTCAACAACCTTCTTGCCCTCCACCTTGATGGTTATGGTCGATGTACCGACCTTGCGGGCAGAGCGTCCTGAATCAATGACGAGGGTGTTGCCGTCCATACGGGCATAAGACCTGCCGTCATTGTGGGCGACGAGGATGTCGATTCCGGTGACGTCAGGATTCTCCTTGTCATACCTCTTTCCGTCAATCTCCGCAATCACGACGTCAGCCTTGTTCTTTTTGGCGAAGGCAAGAGCCTCGTCATAAGGAGCCACGGCGAAACGGATTCCGTCACGCACGATGAGGGATGCCTTAGGAAGAAGGGCGTCGTATCCGAGATAGTCGATGATCTTAGGGAGAATGCTCTCCTTTGCCACCTTCTCGTAATAGAAGGCCGCATTGCCGTTGCCGCCCATATTGCCGGCATCAATGAGGATGAGTTTGCCCTCCTCACGCATCGGCCTGATGATGTTCTCCACCGCAAGAAGTGACGGACGCGGTGCAGGTTTTACGAATGTGGAATCGAACCAGCGTCCATAGACATCCTGGGTCGTCACGATCTGATAAGTATATTCTCCGTCCTTAAGGGTGGCGCAGGAAGCAAAAGCCGCGAGCGCCACGATAAACATTGCAAATTTCTTCATTATTCAGGGTCAACAGCTGTGGTCATTCTATAGAGGTAGTCGTAATGTGCCCTGTCCTCAGGGGCAGCTGAATTGCGGCGTGCCTTGGCAAGGGCCTGGATTCGGGTAACGAGGTATCCGTAATAGCTGCTGGTCTCGTCGTATGAAGGAGAAGTGATCTTGCTCTGGTAAGGACTTCTGCTCTCTCCGATTTCATCCTCTGAAAGGGATGCATTCTGAGCCTTCTTGACCGGCTTGACTGTTGAAGAAACGATTTCTCTCTGGATGGTCTTCATCACAGGAGAAAGCTTTCCGGCAGGAGCGAAGACAAGGTTGTACAGGTCATCGAAATACTGCTTGAGAGTATAAGGATCGTCTGAAAGCGTAGAACAGAGCATCACCTTGTCAGGAATTTCCGAAATGAAATCCGATGACACATTGACTGCAATCGTGTTCACGATAGGTGAAGCGAGATTGAAGTGGGTGGTGAGGCTCTTGTCGCTGAGCCAGTCCATATTGCGGAGCTCGTTCACGGTCCACTTGAGGGCAGCCCTCTGAATCTGCTTTGAGACAGGCTCTGCAGGGAGATGCTTTGACTTAGGACCTGGGAAATAAAGCTCGATACCGCCGACCTGAGCCAGGACGTGATTCATATAGCGGAGGTACTGGCTGGCAATCTGAGAATAGAGTTCCCTTCTGTGAGTATAGTCAGGATCCTGGTCGGCAAGCCAGCTGTTGGTATTCGCAAGAATGTACTTGAGGTTGGCGATGCCGTAGTCAGATGACTTGACAGGATCGTCACCCAAATCCTCGGAACGGGCATAAGGGTCATACTGGCCGTAACCGGTAGAAGG
>JAILCZ010000016.1 GCA_024689985.1 Bacteroidales bacterium
TTCCGGTCTGGCTTCAAGCCTCGCAGTAATGCATTTCGCATACGCCCCGATGGCGACCATTCCAGGAGCCGTCTTCAGCGTATGGCACAACATCAGCGGAGCCTTGGTCGCAAAGCTCTACGCGCGCATCAAGGAGTAGCCGAGGGCTACAAGCAGGATACCGGCAATCACGCTCAGGGCGACATAGGATATGAAGCCCCAGTAGTTACCGGTCTGCAACATTATGAGGGCTTCCTTTGAAAAAGTGGAAAACGTCGTAAATCCGCCGCAGAAGCCTACCGTCAAAAACAGCGCCCAGTTGCTTCCTTCGCTGGAAGAACGGCTGAACAATCCCCAAAGAAGGCCTATTATGAAGCATCCTGCCAGGTTGGCCACTATAGTTCCCCAAGGCAATCCTTTTCCGACGTTCTTCATCGCCGTCGAGATCAGATACCTTCCGGCACCACCCAGGAAGCTTCCGCATCCCACCAGGACCACATTTTTAATTATTTCCGTCATCATATATTTTCTTATTCCAAAGATTTGCCGGTGAAGGAGAAGGATGAGCCATCGTGGGCCTTTCCGTTAAGCAGCCACCAGCGGTTGCAATCAGGATTCTTTCCCTCCTTATGATCCGAGCAATGATAATGAATCACATCGTGCGAACCATCAGGCCAGTTCAGGACGATATCTGCATCAATATCGGCGGCGCCGTCAATTTCACCGAAGCAGAGATGATATACAGTATCACCTGATTCCGTCTTGCAAGGCACGGCCACAAGACCATAAAGCGTAGCAAGATATGCCTTTGTCGCCTGAGATGAATAATACGGGCCGTCAGACAAGGTATATGTCTTGCCAAAATATGTCAACGACATCCCTGGCATATCAGGAGAAACGATGGAATTTCCTTCAGAATCAGTAGCCGTAATATCCAGTACTACAGGAGCCCAATCTACGATATACGAATCCATATCGCAGGAAGAAACCAGACAAAGCACTGAAACAGCGCATAAAAACGAATAAAAAGTTTTCATAACAGTAAAGATTAAGGTAATATGAATAATGTATCCCGAAGTTATAAAATTTTACTTAACTCTTTTATATTTTTCTCGGGAGTAGCCCAGCTGGTCGCAAAACGGGTCACGGCCCTGCCATCCTCGAAACGGTCCCAGACTTCATAGGCAACCTTTCCCTCAAGTTTATTCATCTGTTCTGCCGTAAGAACCGGGAACTGCTGGTTGGTCGGTGACTGTATGAAAAGCGGGATGTTCTTGTCACGGAACATCTCCTGAAGTTCCATCGCCCTGTCAATGGCATAATGACTGATTCTCATATAAAGGTCGTCGGTAAAGAGGGTATCGAACTGAATTCCGAGAAGCCTTCCCTTTGCCATAAGGGCGCCGTGCTGCTTGACGATCGTGAACATATGCTTTGGAGCATTGCCCCTCGGGAAGACCACGGCCTCGCCACAGAGGGCTCCGACCTTTGTTCCTCCGATATAGAACACGTCGCAGAGCTGAGCCAGGGCCGGAAGGTCAAGATCAGCTTCCGGAGATGCCAGACCATAGCCCAGGCGGGCACCGTCCACGAAAAGCGTGAGTTCATATTCCTTGCAGACATCACGTATGGCCTCCAACTCCCTGCGGGAATAGATAGTGCCATACTCCGAAGGGAATGACAGATATACCATCTCCGGGTGAGCCATATGAGCCCAGGATGCATCAGCATAGAAGCGGCTCATATAATCCTTGAGATCCTCCGCACGCATCTTTCCGTCGTGCTGAGGCAAAGTTATCACCTTGTGGCCACCGAGCTCGACCGCCCCGGATTCGTGCACGGCAATATGTCCCGTTGAAGCCGCTATGACAGCTGCATAGTGCGGAATGACGGCATCGATGACCGTAGCATTGGTCTGCGTACCTCCCACAAGCAGGAATACATCAGCCTCGGGGCAAGCGGTCGCCCTGCGGATTTTCTCAATTGCTGATACCGTGAACCTGTCATCCCCGTATCCGGGCATCTGTTCCAGGTTCGTTTCGATGAGTTTATTTAAGATGTCGGGGTGTACGCCCTCGTTGTAGTCACAAGTAAAAGAAATCATAGTCGTTATATATATCCCGTAAAGATATATATAATCCGGCTATTTTTTCAGAACCTTCCCAGCAAGACGCATACCAAGAATCGCCACAGGAATGGTGAGGATGAGCATAACGACAAGCATCGTCGTATTGTCGATCACTGGGGCCATCTTTTCGGCATAACCTAAAGGCATCTCTTCTACAGCGGCCTGGAGAGAGCCCTCGGTATCCGTCCACCAATGCGAGGTATAGGCATAGAAGGTATAAGCCATAGGAAGGAAACTGATCACCATACCCTTCCAGGAGTCATATCCGAAGATCTTCCTGAGGACTTCGGACAACACGGCAAGAGAAACCAGCATAGAAGCCATCAGTAGATCAGCCTCACCCACAAGCAGGAAAAGGACGGTAAGGAATCCGTTCAGGAAAAGTCCGACGCCGAAGCCCTTCCTTTTGGAGCAGGCATAGAGATAGATGAATGCAAAAGCCAAAGGAATGAAGGTCCCGGCATAAGCATAGCAGGCAGGATGGAAGCAGCCGGTGGCTGCGAACAGACAAATGGCCACAAGCCAGAGTACGGCCGAGCCCAAAAGTTGTAAGACGATAGGGGTTTTCATAATACTTTTGTTTTTGAACGCATAACAAAAGTATTGACTATCAAACCCTTCTGCAATCCCAATAAATTGGTATGAGTTCTCTAAAGAAGATGCTCCGCAAGAATCTTGAGGCCGATACAGATAAGAATGATTCCGCCAAACAGCTCAGGCTTGAATCTTTTGGCAACGGAAAAGCCGAATTTGAGGCCGAGGTTTGATCCGATGATTCCGGCAAGGAAAGATGTGATGCCGATCATCACGAGCGGCAGCGTCATCTGGCCGAAAGAATCGTATCCCGTACACGCAAATGAAATACCTACCGCAAGGGCATCGATACTGGTCGCCACGGCAAGGAGTATCTGAGTGGAGAATTTTTGGGGATCAAAGCACTGATGTTCCTCCTCGGAAAAAGCCTCCTTTATCATCTTGGCGCCGATGAAGGCGAGGAGTCCGAAAGCGATCCAATGATCCACGGCTCTGATATAATCTGCGAACCAGGTAGTAAAGAGCCAGCCGATCAAAGGCATCATAGCCTGGAAGAGGCCGAAGAAAAAACTGAGTTTGAGAATAGTCTTCCAATCCTTCTCTTTGAGAATGACTCCGCAGACTATGGATATGGTAAAGCAATCCATCGCCAGCGCAAGAGAGAGAAAAAGCAAGTCTAAAAATCCCATTTATTCCAATTGATATGGCGACAAATATACAATAAACTATTATCTTTAAGAACTGAACAACCACATAATATGAACAGAAGAGATATGCTTAAAACTGCCGGAAGCGTGGCAGCCGTTTCTATTCTCGGCGGCATTCCGCTGAGTCTTTCAGGGAAGAACAAGGGAAAGGCTGAAGCCCCCAAGGACAAAAAGAAAATCCTTGTGATAGGAGCTCATCCGGACGACCCGGAGACCGCGGCCGGAGGCACTATGTGCCTGCTCTCCGACGCAGGTCACGAAGTCGTGAGCGTCTATCTCACCCGCGGTGAGGCCGGAATCCCTGGAGTAAGCCACGATGACGCAGCAGCCATACGCGAAAAAGAGGCAAAAGCAGCCTGCACAGTAACCGGATCAAGACCTTTGTTTATGGACCAGATTGACGGCAGCACCGAAGTCAATCTCGACAGATACCGCGAAATGCGTGAACTGCTTGAGAAAGAAAAACCCGATGTCGTAATCACCCACTGGCCGATTGACGGACATCGCGACCACGCCATATGCGGAATTCTCGTACTTGACGCTTGGCGAAGGCTGAACCGATGCTTCGAGCTATACTATTTCGAGGTAATGACCGGAACACAGACCCAGATGTTCCACCCTACCGACTGGGTTGACATCACTGCAACCCGCGAACGAAAATACAAGGCTTGCTTCTGTCACGAAAGTCAGGACCTCAAAGACCTGATGGCCACCTGGCACGGGCCGATGGAGCAATTCAGGGGCCTTGAATGCCGATGTACGGCAGCAGAAGCCTTCCTCCACCATATCGAGCCAATCTCATTGGTTTAAAGCTATCCGCTCTTTCTAATAATTATAGAAAGAGCGGAATTTTTTCTATCTTTGCGCGTTGTTTTTGTGGAACCAAATTAAATAAGGAATCATGTCAATAATTAAACTCAAACAAAATTACTCAACTCCTTCAATAGAAGTAATTGCAATCAAATTAGAAGAAGGGCTCCTGGTAAATTCAGGCAGCACAAATGGAAATTCATCAACCACACCCTTTCAATCCGTCGAATATTGGAACTAATCAATCCCTTGAATAATACTCTAATGAAACATATTTCCTTTGTGTTTTCTTTGGCAGCCATCCTTATGTTTGCAACAGGCTGCGAGAATATGGAAGAATCTTCTACAAGAACCGTAACACTAGGTGTCCAGATAACTGACAACACCAAGGCCTATATCGACGAAGACAGCTTCACACCTATGTGGACCGAGGATGACCAGCTTGCAGTAAACTCTCTCGTGCAAGCTATCACCGTCAAAGATATCAACGGTTCTTCAGCCAAACTCTATGATGTCCGGGAGGCCGAGTATTACTATGCTATCAATCCCTATGACATCGTAAGAGATGATATGACTCCCTCCTCAACTACTGTTCTCTTGGATAATGTGCAGACCTACAGTGAGGATAGCTACGGCAACCAGATTGTCGAAGTCCCGATGGCGGCATACTCTACAACAACATCGCTCACTTTTCACAATCTAGCTTCTCTTCTTAAAGTGCATTTCACAAACGATGGCAGCGAAAGTATTTTGCTGAGCTCCATCAAGGTAAAAGGAGAGTCTTACTACCTGTGCGGCTATGGCCTGATTGAAAATATTACAGGCACCGCCAGTGATGTCATTACTATGACTAGCAGTCAATATAGTTATAAGGACGTCACCCTCGATATGGGGAGAAATGTCGTTGTCGATGCGGGCGCAACCAAGGATCTATACGTCATACTGCCAGCCTTTGCTGAACAGGGCATAACTGTCACGCTCTTCAATGATGCTTCACACTACGCTACTTTTACAGGCACCAAGGCGCTCGCCAATAACACAATTGCTACCGTAACGTTCAAGGCTTCCGACATCGTGGAGCAATCTGCCCCACTGGGCGCTATCAATAGTAAATTCACCATCAATAGCGACGGAGACCAGGTATATTTCTCCAAAGGCAACCTGCAGTGTACCCTTACCGCCGATAAAACCTGCAATTGGGCTTTTGCCGACCATCAGTGGGATTACATAGGCAACGCCTCCGGTAACGCCCTCATCACCGAAACTCCCGGAGTGCTCTCCAGCTACCCTGGCACAGTGGACCTCTTCAAATGGAGTACGGACAATTCTTCAGATTTTTACGGTATAGAAAATAGTGGTAATCCATATATAAACGCTAACTTCAAAGACTGGGGAACCAATACCATCAGCAATGGAAGCATTACCGGAACATGGCGTACCCTTGAAGCTTCTGAATGGACTTACATTACGCACGATAGGACCGACACGTTCAAGTACACGAAATGCAATGTACACGGAGTAAAAGGCATGATCCTTTTCCCGGACAACTACACTCATCCAAGCGGGCTTTCAGACTCATTGAAAACAACAGACACAATACAAAATGGCAGTAATTATGATATAGCCATATCCGACGATGACTGGTCTCAGCTGGAACTAGCAGGTTGTGTCTTTATGCCTGCTGCAGGCGAGCGTGGAAGTGAATATGATAATACAAATCAGGAAGTGTTCTTCTATTGGCTTGCTACGAACCAGGCTCCTATTTCCGCGTATTACGCGGCAGGTCACACTACGGGATATGGTATTCGTTTGTCAGGTTACCCTGTCCGTCTGGTCCAGGATGTCACCGACTAAAAG
>JAILCZ010000019.1 GCA_024689985.1 Bacteroidales bacterium
GTCAACTCCCTCGCAGCAGCAGATTCAGTAATGATTCCTGTGCAGCCGGAATTCTTCGCCCTCGAAGGTCTCGGAAAACTCCTCCAGACCATCACCCTCGTACAGAAGGGCATCAACGAGAGCCTCACCATCGAAGGCTTCGTGGTAACGATGTTCGACGGACGAACCAGAGTCCACACCCAGGTAGTCAACGAACTCAGGGAGCACTTCAAGGAGATGGTATTCAAGACCATCATCCAGCGTAACATCCGACTCAGCGAGGCTCCTTCGCACGGCAAGCCTATCATCCTCTACGATGCAGGCTGCACGGGCACCACGAACTACCTTAACCTCGCAAAGGAACTCGTCGAAAAGAACTGTTAAAATCCAGAAAGAAATGAGCAAGGAACAAAGAGGACTTGGAAGGGGTCTCAGCGCCCTTCTTGGAGAAACCAAGGTAGAAGTTGATTCTCTCCGCAAACCAGTCGGATACGTAAACAAGACGGTCGCTGCGCCGAAGGAGAAGCCAAGTTCTTCGGACATTATGAGAGTGCCGGTATCAGCCATAGAGCCGAATCCGTTCCAGCCTCGTGAGACCTTCGACCCGACTGCTCTCGAAGAACTCGCGGCAAGCATCAAGGCCCTCGGTCTGATCCAGCCTATCACAGTACGCAAGAAAGAAAACGGCACCTACCAGATCATCAGCGGAGAGCGCCGTTTCAGGGCATCCAAGATGGCCGGTCTCAGTATGCTTCCTGCATACATCATCGACACCGACGACCAGGGAATGCTCGAGATGGCGATCGTTGAGAACATCCAGAGAGTGGACCTCGACCCGATCGAGATGGCTATGAGCTACCAGCGCCTCATCGACGACTGCAAGCTCACCCAGGAGCAGATGTCCGAGAGAATCGGCAAGAGCCGTGCGGCAGTGGCAAACACCCTCCGCCTCCTCAAGCTCCCGGCAAAGGTGCAGCACGACCTGAAGGTCGGCCTCCTCAGCGTAGGACACGCCAAGGTCATCCTCGGAATCGACGTTCCGAAGATTCAGGAAGACCTCTGCGACATCTGCATCAAGAACCGTCTCTCAGTCCGTCAGCTCGAAGACATCATCCGCAGGATGAGCCGCAGCACTGAGGAAGAAGCGGACTTCCGCCTCTCCCCTGTTACGATTCCTGACGAATACAGGAAAGTTGCCGACCACATCGGCAAGTATTTTGCACATACAATCAGTATGAAGAGGACCCTTTCAGGAAAGGGAACGATGACGATCCACTTCAAGAACGACGAAGAAGTACAGCGTTTCCTTGAAGCCCTCGACAACTCCCAGATTTAATCCGGGACACAAAAAGCAAGAATGAAGAATTCACTTCTAAAAATATTGTTGGTAGTGCTGTCAGCTGTCGCATTCAGTGCGACGGCCGGTGCCCAGTTCAAGGAAGAAGCTTTCACGCAGACCTATGCGGACCCTTCCGACACCACATCGGCAGACACCACGGCCAATATGTTCTCCTTCAAGAACTACTTCCGCGGCCTTGCGCACAAGGAAGAAGTCAAGATAGGCGCCCTTACTGCAGGTTCGGCAGTCTTCGTCGGCGGCGGTCAGATCTACAACCGCCAGTACTGGAAACTACCGGTGATCTACGGTGGACTCGGAGCCACGATCGCTACGGGAATCCACTACAGCAAGGAATATGACACATCCCTCGACAAGAAGGACAAGCATATGAGCCAGGCGATGTTCGCAGGAGCGGCCCTCATCTACTGGGCCTCCCTCGCCGACGGAGCCAAGAACTACAACAGGGACATAGAAGGCATCCAGCCAGGCAAGTCAACCGTATATTCCCTCCTTCTCCCTGGTCTCGGACAGGCCTACAACGGAGAATACTGGAAGATTCCGGTTTACTGGGCCGGACTCCTGGGTTCCACCCACTTCTACCTGTTGAACAGAAAGAATTATCAGAGATACAGATGGATTTATAAGGAAGCCACCGAAAACGAAGACTACGACGGCCCTGTAACGGCAGAGAATGCCCTTTACTACCGAAATGTCTATCGCCGCTACCGCGACTACTCGATAGTCGCCATTGCGGGCTTCTATCTGCTCCAGGTCATAGACGCCAATGTCTTTGCCTATATGCAGGACTTTGAAATCGACGACGAGCTCTCGATGAGGGTATCTCCGACGATTCTTACCACGGACAATCAATACGCCTTTGGCGGAGGCTCCGACGGAGCTAAACTAGGAGTCAGGATAGGACTGACTTTTTAAGCACAGATGAGGATGAAGATTCTAACAACGATAACAACCATAGCATCACTTCTCGTGATGTCATTCACGGCCGACGCCCAGATTTTCAACAACCAGAATAAGAGCAGGACAAAACAGCTTGAAATTGAGAAAAGCAGGATGGCGGACAAGATTGACTCGCTTGAACTTCTCCTCAACAAATACGAAAAGAAACTTGCAGAATACGACTCCGTCCAGGTATTCTCCCAGGAAACCGAAGGCCTCACACCTGCCGGAATAGCTCCAGAAGACTACACCGAAGAGACGATCGACAGCCTTCTCACCATCTGGTACCGCCAGCATCAGCTCAACCAGTTCAAGGGAGAGAACTACGATATGGAGACCGTAAAGTTCACCTCGGCGGTTTCGGACAAGACCATAATGGAGAGGCTCAAGCAGATGAACTCCTACATCACCCTCCCCTACAACGAGACGGTCAGGAACTACATCATCCTCTACGCCGAAAAGATGCCGACCAAGATGGGCATCATCCTCGGCCTCGCCAACTTCTACTTTCCGATGCTCGAAGAGGTGCTCGGTAAATACGATATGCCTCTGGAGCTCAAATATATGGCCATCATCGAGTCAGCCCTCAATCCTAAGGCTGTATCCAGGGTGGGAGCAAGAGGAATGTGGCAGTTTATGCACTACACGGCAAGGGACTACGGTCTCCGCATCAACACCTTCGTTGACGAGCGCTACGACCCATACAAGGCAGCAGACGCGGCAGCCCGCTATATGAAAGACTCCTACGCAGTCTTCGGCGACTGGAACCTCGCGATTTCCTCATACAACTGCGGACTCGGCAACGTCAAGAAAGCCATCAGAAGAGCCGGCGGACGCACCGATTTCTGGTCCATCTACCCATACCTTCCAAGAGAGACACGCGGCTACGTACCGGCATTCGTCGGAGCAAGCTACGCGATGACATACTACAAGGAACACGGCCTCGTCCCAGTTCCTGTATCAAAGCCAGCTGCAATCGACACCTTCGAGATCAAGAGGAACCTCCACTTCAAGCAGGTCAGCGAGCTCGTAGGCGTCTCTGTCGAGACACTCCGTGACCTCAACCCTCAGTACCTCCACGACATCGTCCCTGGCAATGAGGGCCAGTATATCCTCCGCATCCCTTACTCATACACGAGCAGGTTCATCGACGTTGAGGACAGCCTCTACACCTACAAGGCAAGCCAATACCTCAGTGATGCAGTCCTTCAGAACATCCGCAGCGGCTACGCCTACTCCGGCGAGACCACCAGAGTCGCCTATCGCGTAAAGAGCGGCGACACCCTCGGCCGCATCGCCTCCAGGAACAGGACCACCGTTTCCAACCTCAAGAAGTGGAACCACCTCAAGAGCGACCGTCTCCGCATCGGCCAGATTATCTACATCTACAAGCCGGGCGTAAAAAAGATGGTCGAGCCAAAGCAGGAGGAAGTCCAGCAGACGACAGCAACCCAGGCTACGACACAGACACAGACAACACAGACAACACCAATGACATCTAAGCCTGACTCAGTCAGCCTCGACTCAATGGTCACCGTCGTATCAGTCAACCCTGGCAAGGACACCGTCAAGGTGGACACTGTCAGAATCGACAGCCTCAGGGC
>JAILCZ010000113.1 GCA_024689985.1 Bacteroidales bacterium
GGGCCTTCCGCCTTGTAGAATGGCAGGTCGTTGAGCCTTCCAAGGAGGCTTTCATTGATTTTGCCTCTCCTGGCTCTTTCTCCGTCCCTGTCGAATTCTTCTCCGATCTTCCTGGTATAGTGATTCATCACGTAATTGACCGGGCTGATGTCAAATGCGTTTCTCGAGCCGTCTTTGTCGAAGGATATGTTGGAGAAGCCTCCGAGGTTAAGGCAGAAGCTGTATTCGCTGAATAACGTCCTGTCTCCGATTGGTACCAGTGGCGCACCCTGGCCTCCCAGTGCTACGTCCGTAGTTCTGAAGTCGCATACGGTATCAACGCCGGTTTCTGCGGCAATCCCTGCTCCGGAGCCGATCTGAGATGTGAATCTTACTTCCGGCTGGTGGAAGATGGTCTGACCGTGGGATGCGATTATGTCTGGATGTATGCCGTTCTTCCTTATGAAGTCTGCCACTTCTTTTCCGAGATACAGGCCGTAATCCGAGTGTAGTCGGGCGAATTCCAGGGCTGACATACTCTGGGCTGTGGCAAGTTTGTTCTTAAGGTCTTCAGGATAGTCCCTCGATTCTGCTTTCTCGATTTCGTAACTCCATTTGTCTTTTTCGTGTACGAATTTTACATAGCAGATGTCGAGTCCGTCCAGGGATGTGCCTGACATCAGGCCGATGACGCTGATTTTATGTGACATAATCGTGTGGTTTGTTATTTAAAGTTAGCAATAAGAAATGTAAATTTGTAAGAACCCTTAAAGTAAATGATATGAAAAAAGCGATTATAGTCGGTGCGACCTCCGGAATAGGACGCGAAGTTGCCAGAAGACTTTTGCAGGATGGATGGACCATTGGCGCGGCAGGCCGCAGGATTGAATTGCTGGAGTCGCTTCAGGCCGAATTCGGTGCGGACAAGGTCAAAATCGCAGCTCTTGACATTACTACCAGGGAGGCTGAGGATGCATTGGATCGCCTTGTTTCTCAGTTGGGCTCGCCGGACCTGTATCTTCATACTTCTGGAATCGGAGGCCAGAACAAGGTCCTTGACATAGAAAAGGAGATAGGCATCATTCGAACCAACTGTGAGGGAATGCCTCGTATGGTCGATCATTTCATAAATTATGTTAGGGGTAATTCAGAGTATTCTTCATCCCGTCCGGCTCATATCGCCGTCATTACCAGCGTCGCCGGAACCAGGGGAATGGGAACTGCTCCGGCCTATTCTGCGACCAAATCTATGCAGAGCGCCTATCTTACGGCTCTCGCCCAGCTGGTAAGGATGGAAAAGATTCCTGTTATTTTCACTGACATCAGGCCGGGATTCGTTGATACGGATATTCTCAGCAAGTCCAAGCATTATCCGTTGATGATCAGCAGGGAAGCGGCTGCTGACCACATTATCCGTGGTCTTAAGAAAAAGAAAAGAGTCCTGATCTTCGACTGGAGATTCAGACTCATCGTGTTTTTCTGGAAATTAATTCCTCTCTGGCTTTGGGAGAGGTTAGTCGGAGTTACTAACTGACCTTGTGTGGAGAACGGCCTTGATACTGTTCTTGAATTCGCTGAATGAAATGCCGTTCAGGTTTTTGAATTGTCTTCTCAAATAGTCTGGGGAACTGAATCCGGCCGCAATGCATAGCTCCGTCGTGGAAATCTCAGGATTCTCGTTGAGTTCCTTGATGATGATGTCGTTCCTGAAGTTCGCCAGCCAGTCTGAGAATGTAAGACCTGACATTTCTTCCACTGCCTTTGCTATGTAGGTCCTGTTCGTTGAAACCAAGGTGGCCAGTTTGTCTCTTGAGAGACGTGGGTCCTGATAGACTTTTTCCTCTTCCATTACGCGGATTATCTTGTCGTAGATTTCCGCCTGCTTTCCGAAAGGAATCTGTTTTTTCTTGATTTCTTCAGGTTTTGTTTCTTCCTCTTCTTCGCCTCTTCTGTTTGAAACGAAGAAGAAAGCTAAGATGACCACAAGGAAAAGTACGATTGATGCGCTGATCTTGGCCGCATTATTCCTGTTGTCAATCTCGTGTTGGTTGGGATTGATGTCCAGATAGGCGTTGGACATCATCTGGTAGAGTTCGCCTTTCTCTTTGTCGAGAATTGTGACGCTGTCGCCCGTGACTTTGTCCAGGCTGTCAAGGCAATGCTTGCAAAGCGTTATCACATTGCGGCGTAAAACAATGTTGTTAGGGGAGCCGTCAATCATCTCCTGCGCCTGTTCGACTACAGAAGATGCGTATTCTTGTAAGGGTGATTTGGAAACTGACTCAATGCTCTTGCCCGCGCAAGACATAAGCGCGAGCCCCACTACCAATGATAGGAGTTTCAGGCATTTCGTTAGATTCATAAATACAAATATATGGGTTTTGATGTAAATTCCTCGTTTTATGGGGCGAAATGTTACTTAGGTGTAATTCTGTTTAGACGTTTTGATTTGGTTTTTGTTAATTCTTATTTGATTATTTGTTAATTTCCAAATCATTTTTGTCGATTTTGATGCCTTGTTTTGCTGATTTTGAGTTTGACTCCATTTTTATCGTCGTATGTTTGCAACTGTAAACAAGAACAAACAGATTTTATATTACACAACCAATATAAACATTACACTACCATTTATACTTTTCGTTAGATTCTAATTTAGATTACTAGGTTTCGCAGTGATGCGAGACCTTTTTTTTATATTTGCAATCCTCTAATATAGAAATAATGCTTTAGATTTTAATTATTGAGAGATGAAAATAAACAATGGAATTATCTCTGCCCAGATCGCAGAGCACGGCGCGGAGCTTCTCAGCATCGAAAAAAATGGTTTGGAGTATGTCTGGCAGGGTGATGCCAGATTCTGGGGAAGGCACGCCCCGATTCTTTTTCCGACTGTAGGCAAGGTCGCTGACGGTAAGTTCACGGTTGACGGCAAATCTTATCAGATGGGACAGCACGGTTTTGCCCGTGATATGGATTTCCGTCTTGTGGAGTCTTCTTCATCATATGCCTGTTTTGAACTTGTATCTTCTGAGAAGACTCTTGAAAAATATCCTTACCCTTTCAATCTCAAAGCTGAATACTCAGCAGAATATAACAATCTCATCATAACCTGGACTATTACCAATCCTTCGGACAAGTCAATTTTCTGTCAGATCGGAGCTCATCCGGCTTTCCTTTACAAGGATTTCAAGGAAAATGATCCTGTGCACGGGTATCTTTCTTTTGTAGATGCTTCAGGCAAGGCTGTCTCTCCGGTATGCAACCGTGGTCTGAATGGCGGTTACGCCGTTGACTGCGTGGTAAAACCTCTTGGAGACTGTCTTGAACTTTCAGCTTCCACTTTTGACAATGACGCTCTCATACTTGAAGGCGCCCAGGTGTACAAGACTATCTTGATGGACAAGAACAAGAAGCCTTACCTTGTGGTCAAATCTGCCACTGAAGTACTCGGTCTCTGGTCTCCTGTTGGTAAGAACGCACCGTTCGTCTGCATTGAGCCTTGGCTCGGCAGAACTGACAAGGCTGATTTCAAGGGCGAGTTCAAGGAGCGCGAATATGTATATAAGGTAGGCGCTGGCAAGTCTATGGAGTTTACTTATGAAATTTCTATCCTAGATTAAATATACTTATGGAAAACAGAACCCTGAAAGATTGGATAATCGCAAGTCGCCCGTGGTCTTTTACGGCTTCGCTCATCCCTGTGATTGCCATCTCGTCCTATCTTTTTTATCAGAGCCGTATTTTCAGCTGGGAATGCAACTGGGTCAACGCCCTGCTTGCTTTGCCTATGCTCATCTGCCTTCAGGCAGCCGGAAATCTCATCGGAGATTATTATGACCATATCAGGAATGTGGATCTTCCTGGCAGTCTGAATCAGGTCCGTCACATCCAGAGCGGAAAATTCACCCCGAAGGAAATCTTGCATTACGGATATTGGATGCTTGCCGTGGCTGCCGTCCTTGGCCTTGTCATCCTTTCGAGGAGCAGCTGGAGTGCAATCTGGCTTGGTGCCCTCGGTCTTGCTATGGTTTATTTCTATCCTTGGCTGAAGTATCACGCCCTTGGCGACCTGGACGTCCTTTTCGGATATGCCCTTCTTCCTGCACTTGGGGTCAGTTTCGTAGTGACCGGTGTGTATCATTGGGAGGTTTTGCTTCTCAGTCTTCCTTTCGGAGTGCTGACCGTGGCGATTCTTCACGCGAACAATACGAGAGACATCCTCAATGACAAGAGGGCCGGCATCAAGACTATGCCTATGGCTCTTGGTGCGAGAGCATCTCAGTGGCTGTATGCTGTTGAGCTCGTGATGGCCTATGTGCTCGTTCTCGTGCTCTTCCTTGTCGGCCTTCTCCCTGCTCCTGCTTTTGCGACATATATCACGATTCCTATGGCCGTGTCCAGAATCAAGACTATGCTTACGGCTGAACCTCTCGCAGAGGAGCCTATCGGAGGCCTCGACCAGGCAACCGCTCAGATGCAGATGGCATTTGGAATTATTTTCACCCTGTCGTTCCTCGTGGCGACATTCATTTAGTCATCAGTTATGAAAAAGACAGTTTTCGGAATCCTTCTCGCTACGGTATTCTGGTTCGTGATGTTCTCTCCATGGACTTCCGGGCTCGTGAATTTCTGGGTTGCGATGACCTGCGCCGGCATTGTGCTCACGGCTTACGCTTTCTTCTGTGACAGAGAAGGATTCGGAGACTGGAAAACTGACCTGCATAATCAGGTTCTTCTTGGGATTGGCATTGCCATAGTTCTCTGGGGCTTTTTCTGGATAGGGGACAAACTTTCTCAGCTTATGTTTTCTTTCGCCCGGCCTCAGGTCAATCTCATTTATGATATGAAGGACGGATCTTCGTCTCTTCTGATTGCTCTTGCTCTTCTTTTTGTGGTCGGACCTGCTGAAGAATTCTTCTGGAGAGGCTTCGTTCAGAGAAGACTTATGGCAAGGTTCGGAGATTGGGGTGGTTTTTTCATCGCCCTTGCCGCATATACGTTCATCCACATCTGGTCTTTCAATTTTATGTTGATTTGCGCGGCCGCAGTCTGCGGTTTCTGTTGGGGTATCCTGTACAGAATAAAGCCGTCACTCCTGCCGGCTCTCGTGATATCTCACGCGCTCTGGGATGTGGCGGCTTTCGTCGTATTTCCTTTTTAGTTACCTGCCGGTAATCTAGATTTCAAGTTTGTCTTCGTCGATTTCAACCATCGTAGTGTATTCTACGTCTGACGGGATGAGTTTTCGTCCCGGGAGGTTGGTAAGTTCGATGAGCGTGTTGCAGTAAACCTTTTTGGTCGGGAATCTCTTCACGAGGTCGATTGTAGCCTTCATCGTTCCTCCGGTCGCGAGGATGTCGTCGTGGATGAGAACGACGTCTTCAGGTGTGAAAGCGTCCTGATGCACTTCGATGGTATCCTGTCCGTATTCTTTTGCGTAAACTTCCTTGTATGTAGGTGCAGGAAGCTTTCCGGGCTTTCTTACCGGAATCAGGCCCGCTCCGAGTTTGTATGCCAGTGCAGAGCCAATCCAGTATCCTCTGGATTCCATTGCTGCGATCTTCGTGATACCCTTGTCCTTGTACATTTCGTAAAGGTAGTCCACTGTCTCGGCGAATACCTTAGGGTCTTTGAGAATAGTTGTTACGTCTACGAACTTGATTCCCTTTATAGGGAAGTCTTTTACATAGCGCAGATGGCTGACGATAGAGTCAATACTCATTTCTGATGTTGTTACTTTCCGATTGTTATGAAATGTCATTCCGGTTTTTCCGAAAAATGCCTTCAAAGTTATAAACTTTATTCATTCTTTAAAATTAAAAGAGATTTCTAATGTTGTTTTTATTATATTTGTATTACCCTAACCATTTATTGTTTGCATGAGATTCAAGGTGGTAATAGCGGCTCTGGCCGTTTTGTTTTTTTCTACATACGCGTTTTCACAGTCAAGACTTGATGTTCCGAAATTCCCGGACTCATTGCCGGGGGAATATCACGAAGGCTTGAATGAGGACGAGTGGCAGTTGTATTCGGCCACATTCAGAAGACTGCGCTCTCCGTGGTCTCTCCAGATGGCGGATTCGCTCATCAACCTTGGCCATAAGAGAAATTCAAAGAAGGCCATCATTTTCGGATGGAAGCGCCGTCTCCAATATTATTTCAACAACAATGAACCCGCCCTCGTGGACGAGTGCCAGAAGTTCAGGTCCATCTGCGAGGAACTCAACAATTACAGCCAGTATTATTTCTCGTATTATATCCAAATCAAATATCTTCTTGACTATGGCTATAGCACCGAAGTCATAAAGACTCTCCAGGAAATGCGCATTAAGCTTTCGAATGTGCACGACGATGCTGCCGGAGAGGCCTATTATTACTTCCTGAATGGTAGGAATGCCCATTACCGCACCGACTATCCATCAGCCATTCTCTCATATTACAAGTCTTTCGAATTCAAGGATGAACGTCTGGATGACGATTTCTATGCCGTTACGGCCCTTGACGTCGCCAAGAGCTATTTTGGTATGTTCGAATGTGAGAAGTCCGTGGATGTGCTGGAACAGGCTCTCAAGTACAAGACTTCCCCGATTATGGAAAAGAGAAGGGAGATGCTCTTCTGCCTGAATTATGGATATATGAACAAGAAGGAGGAATTCCTCCGTCACTATACTCTCCTGAAATCTATCCAGGCCCTCCACAACAAGGAGGATATGGCTATGATCAACGCTTTCTATGAGGCGTTCACGACGGGAAAGTTTACACCATCCCTTTATGAGAGGGACCTGATATATATCAAGCAGGTCAAGCTTGCATACTATGTCAACCGAATGCTTGGAAATTCTGATGAGGCCCTTAAGAATCTCGAGACATTCGAAAAGCTTCATTATATGAATCTGTCAAATGCGTCCGGAGGTGATATCGAATACCTTGACGCCCTTGCCAGAAATATGACGCTTCAGAGCCAGAATTCGGAAATGCGTGCCAGGGAGGAGGCCCAGAGAAACCATTTCATGATCATTACACTCATTGTCCTTGTCGTGATGATCATCGCAATAATTTCCTTCAGCCTTATCGTCATCATCATTGTCCGCAGAAAGAACCGTCAGCTCGTGGAGGCCAACCAGGCGAAGACAAGATTCCTTCAGAATATGTCTCACGAGATCAGAACTCCAATGAATGCCATAGTCGGTTTCGCCCAGCTACTCTCTTTGCCGGAGGATATGGTTTCGACCGATGAAAAGAAAGAGTATGCTGCTTATATTTCTCAGAATTCGAATATCCTGATGATGTTGATTGATGACATCCTGGATATCGGTGATATTGAGAACAAGCAGTATAACATTGAACTTGCGGATACTCCTGTGAATGAAATCTGCCGTCAGGCTCTCAAGACTGTCGAGTGGAGAGTCCCGGGTGGAGTGAAATCATATTTTACCACTGAGGTTGATGATTCGGTAATGATCAGGACAGATCCGAGAAGAGTCAATCAGGTTCTGGTGAATTATCTTACGAATGCCTGCAAACATACCAAGGAGGGCGAGATCCATATTCATCTTTCGACTTCGGAAATTCCTGGAAAGATTGTCTTCTCCGTCACGGATACGGGCTGCGGCATTCCTCCTGAGGAGGCCGACAAGATTTTCGAGCGTTTTATGAAACTCAATGCTTTCGCACAGGGTGCAGGACTCGGACTTCATATCTGCCGAACGATTGCTGAGAGACTTGGCGGAGAGTGCAAGCTGGATACGTCTTATACCAACGGAGCCCGCTTCCTCTTCATTCTTTAGTGTCTCACACCTCTGACAGCTTCTGCTTCCAGAGGATTGTCCGGCCAGGAGTGTTTCGGGTAGCGGCGTTTCAGCTCCTTTCTTACTTCGAAATAAGTTCCTTCCCAGAAACTGCGAAGGTCACTGGTCAGCTGAACAGGCTTGAAGCCTGGGGAAAGCAATTCCATAAGTATAGGTCGGCGCCCTGCGTCGACCTTTGGCGTATCTATAAGGCCGAAACATTCCTGAAGCCGTACCCTGAGCACGGGTGCTTCTGCTCCCAGCCTGTATTCAACCCTTATCTTGCTGCCTGTCGGTACCTCAATGTGTGTCGGCGCGTATTTGTCGACGGCGATTTGCTGTTCATATGTAAGAATTGACCAAAGCGCTTGGGACAGGTCTATTTTCTTGAGCTCAGCCGTAGATGAGGATTTT
>JAILCZ010000119.1 GCA_024689985.1 Bacteroidales bacterium
ATTTCAATTCCGACGAGGTTGATGTGTGAAGGCACGAGGTGGAGGTTGTCCATTTCGGTCTGCACGAGGGCGTCTTCGATGTTGAGCTCGCCGATCATCACCTCGTAGAGGCTTCTCTTCTCGTCGTTGTTTGGGTCGAAGTTCAGGCCCGAGGTTGTATTTGCCTGAGGGTCGGCGTCGATGATGAGTACTTTCTTTTCGAGTACTGCAAGTGAGGCTGCAAGGTTGATCGCAGTCGTTGTCTTGCCGACTCCGCCCTTCTGGTTGGCTATTGCTATGACTTTTCCCATAAGAAAATTTAATCTGCGTTATTCTGCCTGGTTTCAGTGTTTTTTGCTTGTGTTTTGCGACACACTTGGCAGAATGCAAATTTAATAAATATTATCTTGATAATAAAGCCTTGTTTTTAGGCTGGAATTACCAGTTTTTGGGCTGGAATCATCGGTTTTGGAACTGAAAGTTCCGGTCTCTAAACTGGATCCACGTCGACCGTGGCGGTCTCGTGGCGGCCTCTCTGGCGGGAAAAGTTCTTGATGACGGTGGATATCGCCTCCTTGTACTGGTGCAGGTGGGCGTCTTTTTTCAGGACTATGCGGATGTGACGTATTGATACTCCAGCGCTTCGGTCAAGGGCAGGGGAGAACGGCCCCGTGATCTTGCAGTTGGAGCCGAGGACAGAGTTGAGCTCAGATGCGATGTCGCTTGCCGCGAGGTCCGTAGGATTGTCGTATTTGCCTTCGACGATCACGTTTACGATTCTGGTGAACGGAGGGTATGAGAAGAATTTCCTCTCGGCGAGCATCGAGTTGTAGATTGCCGGGATTCCGTTCGTGGATTCGCCGGATGCTGACTCGCTTCCGGATGAAACTGTCGAGTAGATCGGATGCGACGGCTGGGCTGTCTGGATTATGAACTTGCCGGCTTCGCCTCGCCTTGAGCATCTGCCCTTGAACTGTTCGAGCAGCTGGAAGGCCTTTTCGTCGGCTCTGAAATCCTGTCTTCCAAGGATTCCATCCGCTTGAAGTACTGCTACAAGTCGGAGGCCCTTGAAGTCGAATCCTTTGGTGATTATCTGCGTACCGACAAGGATGTCGGTCTTGCCTTCGGCGAAGTCTTTTATGGCCTGCTCTTCGTATCCTGTCTCCTGTGCGGCGTCGCTGTCGAGGCGGGCTATCCTGGCTTCCGGGAAGAGGGCTTTCGCCTCTTCTTCGATTTTCTGGGTGCCTGCTCCGAGAGGGGACAGACTGCCCTGACAGTCAGGACAGATGCTGATTTCCCTGGAAGTGTATCCGCAGTTGTGGCAGAGGAGGATTTCTCCTGAGGCGCTCTTGTGGAGGCTGAGGTTTACGTTGCAGTTCGGGCATTTGACTATTTTGCCGCATTCGTCGCACTGCATTGCCGGAGCATAGGATCTGCGGGCCCTGAGGAGCATTATCTGGCCGCCTTCGGAGAGGGTGTCTTCGATCTGGCTGATGAGCTTGCGGGAGAAACTGCCGATCATTCCGTGCTTTCTCCTTTCTGCCGAGATGTCAATAAGTTCGGTTGAGGCCTCGTCGCCTCCGTAGTATCTTTCTCCGAGACGGACGTAGGTGAACCTGCCTGCCTGGCAGTTGTAGAGGGCTTCCATCGACGGGGTGGCGGAGCCGAGTACGACTCCTGAGCCGAATTGTGCTGCGAGCATTATCGCCGTGTCCCTTCCGTTGTATCTAGGGGCAGGCATTTCCTGCTTGAACGACTGGTCGTGTTCCTCGTCCACGACCACGAGGCCGAGGTCTCTGTGGGGGAGGAAGATGGCGGACCTTGTTCCGAGTACGACATATGGCTGTCCTTCTTTTGAAAGCCTTTGGTAAACTACTCTCTTCTTGTTAATTGGGTATGATGAGTTAAAGGAAAGCAATAACTCACCGAACACTGCGCGGAGCCTGTCTTCGAGCTGTTTGCTGAGGGCGATTTCCGGTACGAGGTAGAGGACGTTGCGGCCTTTGGCCAGGGTCTCCTGCGCGAGCTTGAGGTAGATTTCGGTCTTGCCGGAGCCTGTGACTCCGTGGATGAGGGCCGGCTTTCCCTTTGCGACGGCGGCTGCGACTTCATCGTGGACTTTCTGCTGACACGGGGTCAGCTCTATAGGTCTTATTGCATCTTCTATGATTGGTACTTCGTTGTCTAGCTGTGATTTGAGTTCTGCTATCTCAAGTTTTAGTTTATCTATTCTTGCCTGTGTTCTTGCCTTTTCCAGGATCTTTTCCCTGAGAGCTATCCTGGCTAATATCCTTTCTCTTGTGATTCCTGGACGGAGTTCTTCGGAGATTCGCATTACAGGGTAGGCGACCTTGAATACTTCGCCCACTGAGCACATATAATAATCGGCAATTTTCCTCCACAGATCGATTTCTGCCTGGTTTGAGGATGGTAATTCAGGAAGTAACTTGCTGATAAATAAAACTTTGTCTATATTTACGGTCAGCGTCGCATTAAGCGATGATATTACACTAACGTATTTTTTGCCCGCGAAGGTCACTTGTACCTTGGATCCTACGTGGGTTTCTGGCACCAACTCCTCTGGAAGCCTGTACACAGGTTCCCATTCGAGTCTGAGAGGAAGAATTACGTTGACTAGTATGTATCCGCTGTCGAGGCCCATAGGGCTACGAATTTAAAGAATTTTTCGTACTTTTGTATTCATTTAAATAATGTATGATGGAGGAATTGATCGAACAGATGATTGAACAGGAAGCAGAACAGAAAGTTGAACAGAAGACGTACCCGCTTGATTCTGAGAGGGTGTACTACTCTATGGATTTCCTTACTCTGGAGACGGAGGAAGGTGACAAGACACTGAGGGTGGGATCCTGGCTCAACTTCGATCCGGTGCGCATCCACAAGATGATCGTAAGGGAAAAGACTCTGCAGGTCGATCAGTTCGAAGTGATGAATCCTCTTATGAGCAAGCTCAGACGTGCGGACCCTGAGTATTTCAAGAGAATTATGGGTCTCAACGTGACCATCGATTTTCCTGGATATCCCGGTGGCATCCTTGCCAAGATTCCTTACGAGGATGAGCCTATCACTTTCTACAAGTGGTGGCGCAAGGGCAAGCACGAGGATAAGGTCTATCTCTCCAATCTGAATATCTTCCGCCTTTTCCAGAAGGTTTCCCTGATGGATCCTAAGGTGATGCTCAAGAAGGACATCGAATTCGTCAAGACGTTCGGTCCGGGTTCGAAGCTTTCTTAATTACATAACTGAAACCTCCAATTAATAAACCTTCAATCAACCCTCTTCAATATGGCAAACTTCAGCGACATCGTTCCGGTAAGCGTCGATACTGC
>JAILCZ010000147.1 GCA_024689985.1 Bacteroidales bacterium
CTCAACCGTGGCGGACAGATATTCTTCCTGCACAACAAAGTGGAGGAGTTGCCGTCAATCTACGAGATTCTGCACAGGCTTGTCCCTGATATGAAAATATGCGTGGCTCACGGAAAGATGGAGTCGAAGGAACTCGAAAACAGGATGCTTGAATTTATCAGGGGCGATTACGATATGCTCCTGTGTACGACAATCATCGAGAGCGGCCTTGACATTCCAAATGCAAACACCATCATCATCAACCAGGCGCAGAACATAGGACTGAGCGACCT
The DNA here is from genome assembly GCA_024689985.1 of Bacteroidales bacterium. GTDB lineage: Bacteria > Bacteroidota > Bacteroidia > Bacteroidales > UBA932 > Cryptobacteroides. Next base: position 273 of record JAILCZ010000147.1, read on the forward strand.
GCATCAGCTCAGGGGTCGTGTAGGACGAAGCAACAAGAGGGCCTTCTGCTACCTTATCGTTCCTCCTCTGGTTTCAATCACCGACGATGCCAGGAGGCGCCTCAAGGCGATTGAGGAATTCTCGGACCTCGGAAGCGGATTCAACATCGCTATGCAGGACCTCGACATCAGAGGAGCCGGCAACCTCCTCGGTGCCGAACAGAGCGGATTCATTACCGATATGGGTTATGAAACTTATCAGAAGGTGCTTGCTGAGGCAATGGAAGAGCTCGGTATGGAGACTGGAATCAAGATTACCAACAAGGAGACAACCTCATATCTCGACGACTGTACGATCGAGACAGACCAGGTTGCCCTCATTCCTGATACCTACATTGACATCACGGCCGAGAAGATAAGGATATACAAGCAGCTCGACTCGATGGAAAAGGATGCAGAAATCGATGCTCTCAAGACTCAGATTGCCGACAGGTTCGGAGACTTTCCGGAAGAGGTGGAGAATCTTTTCAACGTGCTGAAAATAAGAAATCTCGGAAAGAAGCTCGGATTCGAAAAGATCATAATCAAGAACGGAATAATGATTCTTAATTTCATTTCCAATCCGCTGTCTCCTTACTTCAAGTCCCAGACGTTTGACTCAGTGCTGCTTAAGGCCAACAACAATGAGGGTGTCTTCAAACTGAAGCAGACAGATACCAAGCTGAAAATAGTGGCTTATGAGATAGGAAGCATAAGTAAAGCCCTTCTGGTATTGAAGAAATTGGGATAATTTATTAAATTTGGTTTGGTTAAATAAGAAAAGTGGCAGTTTTATTAGTTGAAATAGGAAACACATCGGTTATGGCCTGCTGGGCGGACGGGATGACTCTCGGAAAGACGTTCAGGTATCAGGGCGAAAAAAGACTGGATTTCATTCTTTCCCTTGCCGGGAAGGAATCTCCCGAGGTAACCGTAGTTTCATCCGTCACTTCTCTCAGCACATACGACAAGGAAAAAATCACGGAGACCTACGGAAATTTGGTCGTCCTTGATCCTTCGACTCAAGGTGCCCTTTCCGGATATGGAGTTCCGGATTCCCTGCCTTTTGACAGGGCGGCATCTTTTCTTGCCTGCAGGTATCTTTTCAAGGATAAGAAGTGTACTGTCTTTGATTTCGGAACGACGCTTACGGTCGATCTGATAGGCGAAGACGGCAGTTACAAGGGAGGCGCAATCTCCCTTGGTCTCAGAACAAGGTTCAAGTCTCTTAACAGATATTCCCGGACTCTTCCGCTGGTGAACATACCGTCCGGAGAGGTTCTTCCCGGGAAAAATATAAGGACATCAATTGAGGCTGGAGTAATTTCGGGCATAATGTTTGAAATTAAAGGGTGGATGGAGATAAATGAAGGCGGACTTGCTGTCTTTACCGGCGGCGACGCGATTTATTTTGCAAAACGGATGAAAAACTCCATCTTTGTAGTCTGTAATCTTGTCCTTATGGGGCTGGCAATAATTGCTGGTGATTATGTTAAGAAAAACGATCGGTAAGTTTTTAGTAGCTTCAATTTTGGTATTTTCAGGTAACGCTTTGCACGCGCAGAGCGGGGCCTATAATGGTTATACCCCATATTCGATGTATGGTGTCGGTGATCTTCAGAATCCCGGTTCTGCATATAACAAAAGTATGGGCGGAGTAGGAATAGCTTCCAGAAACAACCGTTTTATGAACCTTATGAACCCTGCTGCGGTGACCGCCAGGGATTCATTGTCATTTATGGGTGACTTCGGTATGATGGCCAACTCGCAGTTTTACAAAGCTGACGGTGTGACATCTGCCAACAATATCTTCAACATAAGCAATCTTGCCATTTCATTCCCTGTTTACAGGTCTTCGGCGATGTATCTGGGAATCGCTCCTTACAGCAACGTGGGTTTCAGCTTCACATCTCCTGAGACCGACCAGAGCATAATAGGACAGACAGGCAACATTACATATTCGTCTGACGGTGAAGGCAGCATATATCAGGCTTTCATAGGTGGAGGCGTGACCTTCTGGAAGAGACTTTCTCTCGGAGTTGAGGGAATCTACTACTTCGGAACCTTGACCAAAACTTCTTCGGTGGCATTCTCCAACACCTCCTATGCCAGCATCACAAGTGGTTACGAGATGACTCTCCGCGCCGGAACCGCCAAGTTCGGAGTACAGTATGAAATCCCGGTGGCAGAGGACTTTACCCTTACGGCAGGAGCCACATACAAGCTGGGAACGAAGCTCAACGGTTATGTTGATGATTACAAGTACAAGGTGGCGTCATCGGTTACCGATACGCTCAAATACAATACTGACACTCTCAAGAACGCTTCGGAAAGAGTAAAACTCGCCAGCGAGCTTGGTGTCGGAATCTCCCTCAAGTACAGGGACAACTGGGTTGCGGAGTTTGATTACACAAGGTCTGACTGGAGACATTCCAATTTTGCCAATACGACCGGATTCTCAAATTCATCGGACAAGGCGACATTCGCTTCATCCTATGCCCAGTCATTCCGCGGAGGATTCGAATATACTCCTAACAGGAACGACATCCGCTACTATTACAAGAGGATAACTTACAGAGCTGGAGCTTATTACGATAAGTCATACTATCTGTTGAACGACAATCCCGTGACTTCTGCGGGAATCACTTTCGGAGCTACCCTTCCGATCAACAGGTGGTACAACGGCATCACCTTCTCTGTCGATATGGGACAGAGGGGAAAGCTTGACGACTATATGGTAAGGGAAAGATATGTGAACTTCTGCGTAAGTTTCAATATCTTTGACATTTGGTTCCAGAAACCACGATATGAATAAATAATAACTAATCTAATACAGGGAAAATGAAAAAGATCTTACTGGCGATGACGGCCATCTTGATGATGTTGTCAAGTTTTGAGCTCTCAGCACAGAAAAACAAGTGGGGTACGACTGCCGACAGTACCGTATGTAAAAACAACCTTTCTTTCTACCTTGATTATGTAAATCAGAAGCAGTGGCTTTCTGCTCTTCCTTCTTGGAGAAAGGCATACAAGGCCTGCCCTCCGACGGCAAGTCAGAATCTTTATATCCACGGAGCCAGAATCATCAGGGAAGCCATCAAGGTAGAGAAGGACAAAACACATAAGGCAGCTCTTATCGATACCCTTATGGATATCTACAAGATCCGTATCAATACTTATACGGCTCCAAAGCATTCAGTCAAAGCCCGTAACTCATACGCCCTTGACTACAGTTTCTATTTCAGAAACGACTACGAGGGTATCTATGCCGTTACCAACGAGACGATCGAGGCCAATCAGGAAAA
>JAILCZ010000006.1 GCA_024689985.1 Bacteroidales bacterium
CGGCCACGTCGCAGAGTGGAACAGACTTTTCCCTGATATGACTCCCGCCAGCAAGGTCATCGAACCATATGAGAAAGCCCTTGAAGGTGTGGAAATCCAGCTGGGAACTGAGATCGCATCAATAAACCGTCTTCAGAAAGGTTGGTCCGTTACTCTCAGCAACGGCCACAGTTATTCCAGCAAGGCCGTGATCTTCGCTACAGGCTTCAAGCTCTTTGAGGCCGAGAAGAAGGAAGAGTACGGATACGGTATTTATGATCACGTGATTACGAATCGTGACCTCGAGAATTGGTTCAATACACATATTGACGAGAGAGTGCCGGACAAACCTCGTGCTGTCGGCTTCATCCATTGCGTTGGCTCCCGTGACATCAAGGCCGGCAACACCCAGTGTTCAAAGGTCTGCTGCATCACTGCCATCAAGCAGGCAATCGAGATGAAGGAAGAGAATCCTGATGCTGAGGTTTACTGTTTCTATATGGACCTCCGTCTCTTCGGAAAGAAATACGAAGACTTCTATATCAAGGCTCAGCGCGACTACGGCATCCACTTTGTCCGCGGCCGTGTGTCAGAAGTATCGGAGACCATAGACGGAAGAGTACAGGTGAAGGCTGAGGATACGCTTCTCGGCAAGCCTATCAAGGTCAAGCTTGACCTTCTCGTCCTTATGGCCGGCATCGTCTGCAACAAAGAGAACCACGCTATCGCTCAGGCTGTCGAAATGCCTCTGGATGATGACGGATTCTTCCGCAGCCGCGACAACATCACCTCCATCGTGGAGGCTGACCGCGCCGGTATCTTCTATGCCGGTACAGCCACTGGCCCGAAGACTGTCCCTGAGACAATCGCTGAAGCCAGAAGCGCGGCTCTCAGTGTTTACAACTACATTAAAAGCCTCAAGTAATGGAGTTCGGTTTCAAACTAAGTCCAAGTTCTGCGATAGAACTCGACTCGCTTGACCTTTCTCTCTATGAGAAGGTGTGCGACGTTGAGCCGACTGCCAAGACCTGTATTTCCTGCGGCAGCTGCAGCGCGACCTGCACGGCGTCGGAATATTCAGGTATGAGCATCCGCAAGCTTCTTCTCGACCTCCAGCGCGGTAAGAACGCCGAGGTGGAGAGAATGCTTTCTCACTGTATGCTCTGTGGCAAGTGCACTATGGTATGTCCTCGTGGAATAAACACGCGCAGGGTGATTCTTACCGTATGCAGATTCTATGATAACGTGGAGGGTGCCGTATGACGGAGAGACTTGTCACTGGATTCCATCCGTTCGTCATTCCTTTCGTCGCCGGAATGTTTTTCGTTCTCGGCTACTGTCTTTACGGACTTGTCCGTATCCTGGTGGAATTGCCGAACAAGGACAGGCAGAAGTTTCTTCTGTCCCTCATAACTCCTAAGACTGCGTGGAAGAACATCAAGGATATCTTCCTTAACTGTCTCATTCACGTAAAGCTCTGGAAACGCAACAAGGTGCTTGGCTTTATGCATTCCAGCATCGCCTTCGGATGGTTTATGCTCATCCTCCTCGGTCATATCGAGGTGATGCTCTTCCTCCCGGAGCGTACGCGTTTCTTCTACTATCCGATTTTCTTCAATTTCTTCGTTGCGGAAGGGGAGAGCACGATCCAGGGAGCAGTCCTGTTTTTCCTGATGGACTTCTTCCTCCTGCTTGTGCTTTGCGGAATCGCTCTGGCTATGATCAAGCGTTTCGCATCTCTCTGGTTCGGAATGAGGCGTACGACCAACCCAAGTTTCCTCGACACCATCGGTCTCTACGCTCTCTGGGCAATCTTCCCGCTCCGACTCCTCAGCGAGAGTTTCACGGCCCACATCAGCGGCGGCAGCTTCCTGACTATCCCGATGAACTGGCTTTTCCGTCAGTTCCTCGGCAATGACCTTAACTTCCTTCCGACCTGGTGGGCATACTCCATCGTCCTCGGCATCTTTATGTTCATCCTGCCGTTCACGAGATATATGCACATCCCTGCGGAGATGCTTCTCATCCCGCTTCGCAATGCCGGCATACGCATCGTCCATCCGAGGAAGGGCTTCGCCCGCGTTCAGGTTTATTCCTGCCCGGGTTGTGGCGTCTGCATCGATGCCTGCCCTATGAGCGTGAAGAAAGAGAACCAGAAAGACTGTACCGTCTATCTCAACAGACAGATCCGCCGAGGCAACGAGAAGCGCATCGAAGAGATCAGCGACAAGTGCCTTATGTGCGGCAAGTGTACGACCGTCTGCCAGGTTCAGGTTGACGGCCCTCAGATCCGTCAGGCACAGAGGGCTATGCGTTCCTACAGCATCAACCCTCATTATTCCAAGGTTTCAGTTGACGAGCATCTTTCGAATATCGGTAACGGCAAAGTGCTTTATTTCGCCGGCTGTATGACTCATCTTACTCCTGGCATCCGCAAGTCCGTGGCCAATATTCTGGACAAGGCCGGTATCACCTGGACAATGATGGATCCGGACGGAGGCCTCTGCTGTGGCCGTCCTATGCTTCTAGCAGGCCGCAAAGAGCCTGCCCGTGAGATGATCCGCATCAATACCGAGATCATCCGTGCATCTGGATGCAGCATCCTCCTGCTGAGCTGTCCTATCTGCTATCGCGTATTCAAGGAGAATTACAACTTGCCTGGTGTGCTCGTTATGCATCACAGCGTTTATTTCGACAAGCTCATCAAGGCCGGCAAGTTGAATATCGAGAAGAACGATTCATATCGTCTGGCTTATCACGATCCTTGTGAACTAGGCCGTGGCTGCAATATCTATGACGAGCCAAGGGCTGTAGTAGCCGCTGCAGGCACCCTCGTAGAGGCCAAGGCCAACAGGGAGGCAAGCATCTGCTGCGGTGGTTCCCTCGGCAGTCTTTCCCTCAGCTACGAGAAGCGTCGTGACATCACATTGAACTCCATCAAGAATCTGAGGAATGACAATCCTGACGCTATCGTCACGGCTTGTCCTCTCTGTCAGTCTACATTCAGCAATTATTCTGAGATTCCTGTACTTGACCTTGCACAGGTCATCGACAAAGAATCAAACTAATATAAAAGTGTAAAGCGTCTTTACGGAAAGTGTAAAACTGTAAAGGCGCTTTTACATTTGGTTCGTTTCTTTAACTTATTATGTGTTAGGCTTTTATGGCTTTGGCACGGGCGGTGATTGTGTCAAGTTAAACGAAAATTAGTTTAACACACAATATACTTAGGTTATGAAACGAACATTACTTCTTATTGCAGCAGTACTTCTCAGTACAATTATGTTGAATGCTAAAACCGTGAAGGGAAAGGTGGAAGACCAGAACGGAATTCCAGTCTCTGGAATAAAGGTGGCAATTATCCGTGATGACGCTCCCGAAAAGATGATTATCACAAAAACAGATACGACAGGATGTTTTGAAATTGAATTGCCTGAAGATTTCGATGTGAATATTCTCAGGTCCGTATTTACCCGGAAATTCGACAAAGTCATCCGATTCCAGGAGAGAGGCGGCGAACTTAGAATCGTCATAAAAAGAGATTAAAAAAAAGTCTAACAACAGCTGTTGTTAGACTTAATTTTTAGTACCGTTTACAAGGATTACTTGTAATCAATCTGATCTGAGATTTCACTTTCTTCATTTACGGCCGTAAGAGCTGAGATGAAGTAAGTTCCCTTGGTAGGAAGGGTGTAGGTCTTCTGGGTTGTGGTACCGAGAAGAGCAGCCTTCTTGCCGCCGGCCTCCAGCTTGTAGATTGCGTAGTAAGCAGCGTTGCCGGACCAGGTGAGCGTCGTTCCGTTAAGCTTGATGTCAGTCGGTGTCGCAGGCTTCTGCTCTGCAGTGCGGCCCAGGTATGGAAGGAGGACCTTGTTGCGGAGAGTAGTCTTGATGGCATCGCTGATACCGATCTTGTTGTTCTTGAGGGCGGATGAATTGTAGAAC
>JAILCZ010000010.1 GCA_024689985.1 Bacteroidales bacterium
CCGTAAAAAGATATATTACCGGTTTGTTTTCCATAGCCCCAAATTTAGTCAAACTATTAAATAAAATTGGTTAAATTTGTGAGTTATGTTCAGTTTCTTCACAAAGTATTACTCACTGCAGGATTCGAAAATCTGCGTAGGTGCGACCGACCATCATTCGCATATTCTCTACGGAGTGGATGACGGCGTGCAGACTCAGGAGGAAAGCCTCCGCATCCTGGACCTCCTCGAAAAGGAGGGCCTCAAGACTCTCTGGCTCACCCCGCACACAATGGAGGACGTGCCTAATACGACAGAAGCCCTCAAGGCCCGCTTCGAAGAGCTTAAGGCCGCGTACAAGGGCGGCATCGAGCTCCACCTCGGGGCCGAGTATATGATCGACACCCTCTTCGAGGAGCATCTTGAAAACAACGACCTTCTCATCCACGGCAAGAACAGGATCCTCGTGGAGACCTCCACCTGGAATCCTCCGTTCAACCTCTGGGAAATCCTCCAGAAGATCGAGTCGAAGGGCTACTTCCCGATCATCGCCCATCCTGAGCGATATCACTATATGAGGAGCGCGGACTACGACCGCCTCAAGGAAATGGGCTGCCTCTTCCAGCTGAACATCTCCTCCTACCTCGGTCTCTACGGCGAGGCCGCAAGCAACAAGGCACACAAGCTCCTCGAAAAGGGCTACTACGATATGGTCGGCTCCGACTGCCACCGCTACTCGATAATGCATCAGATTCTCGAGTCAAGGACAATCAAGAAGGGCGACCTCGAGAAAATCGCCGAACTCTACAAGTTTGAATAGCAATGAATATTCTGGTTACAGGCGCCAACGGTCAGCTCGGCACCGAAATGCGCAACTATGCAGCCGCCAACCCAGGCGACAGATACGTCTTCACCGACATCAACACCCTCCCGGACGTTGACACGGTCCCACTCGACGCGACCAACATCGAAGCCGTCCGCATAATCTGTGACAACGAAAACATCGACGTCCTCGTCAACTGCGCCGCCTACACCAACGTGGACAAGGCGGAAGACGACATCGCGATGGCAGAGCTCATCAACGCCACGGCCCCGGCCAACCTCGCGAAGGTGGCGGCGGAGCGCGGCGCCACACTCATCCACGTCTCCACGGACTACGTCTTCAAAGGCGACGCCTCAGTCCCTTACACCGAAGATATGGACCCTGAGCCGAACGGCATCTACGGCGTCACCAAACTCAAGGGCGAAAAAGAAATCGAAAAGTCAGGCTGCAAGTCAATCATTATCCGCACCGCCTGGCTCTACTCACCATACGGCAAGAACTTCCTCAAGACGATGGCCCGCCTCACGGCCGAAAAGCCTGAGCTCAGCGTCGTCTTCGACCAGGTAGGCTCGCCGACATACGCCAAGGACCTCGCGTCCCTCATCGGCAAGATCATCACCGAAAGGATGCTCGACCGCACCGGCATCTACCACTTCAGCAACGAAGGGGTGATCAGCTGGTACGACTTCACCCAGGCAATCAACAGCTGCTGCGGCCACACCTGCCGCATCAAGCCTTGCCACAGCAGTGAATACCCATCCAAGGTGAAACGCCCGAACTACTCAGTCCTCGACAAGACCAAGGTCAAGGAGACCTTCGGCATCGAGGTGCCGTACTGGCTCGACTCAATGAAGGACTGTCTGAAGCGCCTCTAAATTCCCGAACTATGATAATCCGCAGCAAAGCCCCACTCAGACTCGGCCTCGCAGGAGGCGGCTCCGACGTCTCGCCATACAGCGACATCTACGGCGGCCTCATCCTCAATGCGACCATCAACCTCTTCGCCTACTGCACGATAGAGGAGACCGACGACGCCCTCATCCACATCAACGCCTTCGACGCGGACTGCGTCCAGGACCTCCCGGCCGCGAAATCCCTCGACATCGACGGCAAGGCCAGCCTCTTCAAGGGCGTCTATAACCGCATAATGCAGGATTATCCGTCCGACAGACCACTTTCCGGCTTCCGGATCACGACATACAACGACGCTCCCGCAGGCTCCGGCCTCGGCACCTCCAGCACGATGGTCGTCGCCATCGTCAAGGCCTTCGTGGAATGGCTCAGCCTTCCGCTGGGCGACTACGAGATCGCCCGCCTGGCCTACGTCATCGAGCGCAAGGACCTCGGTCTCGAAGGCGGCAAGCAGGACCAGTACGCTGCCTCCTTCGGCGGCTTCAACTATATGGAGTTCCTCCAGAGCGACATCGTCATCGTCAATCCTCTCAAGGTCAAGAAATGGATCATCGACGAGCTTGAGTCCTCGATGCTTCTCTACTTCACCGGCAAGTCCCGCAGCAGCGCCGCCATCATCAGCGAGCAGCAGAAGAACACCTCCTCCGGCAACAAAGTGGCCGTTGAGGCAATGCACCGCATCAAGCAGAGCGCAGTCGATATGAAGAACGCCCTCCTCAAGGGCGACATCCGCGAGCTTGCCCGCATAATGGGCGAGGCCTGGGAGAACAAGAAGAAAATGGCCACCAGCATCACCAATCCGATGATCCAGGAGGCGATGGACGCAGCCCTCGGAGCAGGCGCCCTCGCCGGCAAGGTATCCGGAGCCGGAGGCGGCGGCTTCATTATGTTCGTCCTTCCTCCTGAGAAGAAGGTCCCTGTCATCGCGGCCCTCAGCAAACTCCCCGGCACGATAATGCCGTTCCAGTTCAGCGAGCACGGAGCCAAGGGCTGGAAGATCTACCCATCAGACACTGTCGATAACTTTTAGTCACAGTTGACAATATTAAATCAATGGAAGCGATAATTCTGGCAGGAGGACTAGGCACGAGACTTCGTTCAGTTGTGAGCGAGGTCCCGAAATGTATGGCTCCCGTCGCCGGCCTTCCGTTCCTGAAATACCTGCTGGATTCACTCAAATCCAACAACACAAATACCTGCAGCCCAGCCAGCAACCCAGCAGCCAGCAACCCAGCAGCTAGCAATCCGGCAGCCACCAACCCAGCAGCCAACACCCCAGCAGCAAACAATGCAATCACCAGGGTGGTGCTGAGCGTCGGCTACCTCAGGGAAATCGTAATGGACTGGGTTGAGGCCAACAAGCAGGACTATCCCTTCACCTTCGATTACGCCGTCGAAGAAACGCCCCTCGGCACCGGCGGAGGCAT
>JAILCZ010000015.1 GCA_024689985.1 Bacteroidales bacterium
CGGCCTCGGTGGAATTCCACCTTGCCCTGGGTCGTCAGGCGGGCTGAAGTGTAGCTGCCGACCTTCATCTGGTCATCTTCCTTCACGGCTGTGATTATGAGCCTGCCGTTTTCGAGGTGAGAATTAACCGGACTGCTGGTGTAGTTCTCAAGCTCATTGTTGCCCCATTTCCCTGTACCGAGGTCGTAGTTCCACTTCTTCAGGTCAAGGCTTGATGCGTTGAACTCATCGTTCCAGAGGAGCTTTTCTCCGTTCTTTTGATAAGGAGAATCTTCGGCTACTCCGACCTGCATTGTCTTTTCGCTTGTCTGTCCGTCCCTGCATACGCTGAGAGTGACGTCATAGCTTCCGGCTTTCGGGAAATAATGTACTATGGATGATGATGAATATGATGTCTGGGGATTGTCGGAGAATGTCCAGGTGTAGTGGTCTCCCGGATCGTCGATGTCAGCGTTGAAAGTGATGAAATTTGGGCAGTCAACATCTTTCTCAAATGTGAAGCTGACAGGAATGGATTGCCCGTCCGCCGGGGCACAGGCGGCCCCGAGGACAAGCATAATAATAACTAAGAACAATTTATTCATTTAATTTTTGAATCCGTTATCGGTATTATTTGTTCAATGTGTTCCAGACTGTCTGTGTAAGAGAAGTCTGTGCATTTGTTGAATCATAATCGATACACCAGATGAACATACCTGCACTTCCTTCAGTCTCCTTCACTATGGTAGCCTTTGAGGTGGCGCTGTTCGTGCCGGTGGCTCCAGTGTAGTAGATGCCGGAATTCTGGTCAATGTAACTCTTTGATGAAGCAGATGCGTCCATCTTGAGGATGTCTGAGTAGGTCGGCCATCCTAGGTACTGGTCCTGATTGCCCCAGGTGATGTCAACTCCGTCAGGATATTTGTAATGGATTCCGAAGGCTCCGACTCCTACCATCTGCTTGCTGTAAGGAATACCGGCGGAAGTTGAAAAGTTGGTATAGAAATCATTGATGTACCAGTCCGGAGCGAAGTCGCAAGGAGTGAGGTCGAGGGCTCCGAAGAGAAGGAGGTTGATCCAGTCGAGCTGGTCAACGGCCTGTCCGAGGAAGTAGAACTCGTAGCTGTTCCAAGCCCTTGGCACAGACGCGGTCACGAGATATCTGAGTCTTTCGCCTTCACGCTCTGCCGGAAGTACGGCCCTGAGGTCCTTGATGAACTGGACGATGGCGTCTTTCTGCTGGATTGCACCTGCGTCGCAGTTGAGCTCATTGACATAGATGTTCACACCGTCGATGTCGAGGTCATCCACGAGTTTCTTGGCATCGGCGACGAGGGATGCACGTGTCGTCTCGTCCGCAACTGCATTCTGGAATACCATACTGTTGTATGAACCTGAACCTGCAGGCATATTGATGATGCCGGTGATGTCGGCCTGGACATAGATGCCCTTGTTGTGAGCGAGTGAGATGAGCGTCTTGAGGGCTGACATCTTGGCGTCATCCGGACGGATGAGCTTGCCGTCTTCTCCTACCTGGAATGAGGTGATGAGAAGGTGTGAGATGTAGTCCCACTGTACCATATCTGCCTTTCCGTCTGTCGTGATTACGCCCATAACTTTACGGGAGCATTCCTTTGGAACGAAAGGTACCTTGATTGCGACAGTTGCCTCCCTGTAGTTGACAATTCCGCCGCGCTCGGCTTCGAATCGAAGGGTAAATCCTTCTTCGCTTTCGATCGTATATTCAATGGACGGGGTGGTGGACACCACGTCATCGTCCACCAACCAGCGAACGTCGGTGCCTTCGAGAGGGGAGACCTGAGCCGTGAATTTGACTACGTCTCCCTTGCTGTACACCTGGCTGCTTGCCCAGTCCATATAGATGTAAGGCATTTCGTCGGGACCGAATTCAGGGTCGGCCACCTTCTCCGCTTCACACGAAATGAGCAGAAGTCCGAACAGAAGGCCTGATAAATATTTCAATTTCTTCATAATGTTGTCAATTAATGGTTACTGCTTGTCCCACCATACTCCGACAGTCCAGTCGTAGCCGGGAACGCGGTCGATAGCTGCCTGATAGTTCTCAGGATTCTTGATCTGCTCTTCAACCGGATATGTGAGTCGGCGTGGAGTCTTTCCTCCTGACTGGTTTCGGGCCGGGTCGCGGTTGAGGAACACGATTTCAGGAATGCCGCTTCTGCGCCAGTTGGCGAAGGCTTCAAACGGATTGAAGATGTGGCCTACCCAGATCTGCATATTGATCTGCTCGAGGGCGGTTGCGGTACTTGATGACAGAGGGTTGGCAGAAACGAATGCGTTTACTGAAGCCTCGGTAGGATTGATGTCCTTGTTGTAGATCTTCATCTGCTGCACACCTGCTGCGAGAGCATTGCTGAAATGGTCTGCAGCGCTGCCTGTGCCGATGCCCCAGCGGAGATTCGCTTCAGCGAGCAGGAGCTCAACCTCGGCATAACCCATATTGAGGTAAGGAGCGTCGTAAGCATAGAAATACTTGCTTGGCTGGAGGTATTGCATATGAGGGGTAACTTCCTCAGCGACACCATCGTTATTGACGTCTATCTGAAGTGATGGATCAGGGTTGGTCGCATCGTCGTCATAGTTCTCCCAGTCAAAACGGTCGGTTGCCCTTGCCATTGCAGCGTAAGAACCCTTTTCGGCATAGACCAGGTCGGTGATGTCCTGAGAAAGGTCGTCGTTGAAGTAGCTGGCTGCAAGAATGCGGAGCCTCGGGTCCTGAGTGTCTTCCATATACTTTATGAATCTGCGCGAGTAACGGAAGTTGTGAGGGTCAGCACTGAGACGGTTTGAAACTGCGTTTCCTCGGCCGGGACCTTCTGATGGATTGGCAACGTTCTCGTATTTGATGCGGCAGAGGTCATCGACTGAAGTCATCACTCCGTTTGAAATTGCCTTCTGCGCCTCAGCCTTTGCCTTGTCAGGATCTACCTTGACAAGACGCATCGCGAGTCTGAGATGGAGGGAATTGGCATATTTGCGCCACTTCTCAGTGTCTCCGCCGAAATACTGGTCATAAGTCAGGATGTCCGTTCCGGTCCTGAACTGCTCGTCAGCTTTGTCGAGCTGGAGGAAGAAGTCGTCATAAATGTCTTTCTGAGAGTCGTATGCAGGCTTGAGAACGCCCTTGTAATAGCCTTCTCCCGCATCGAAGTAAGGAATGTCCCCATACATATCAGTGAGCTGGGCGAATGTATATACTCGCATTACGCGGCCGGCGGCATTGATGTTCTGGCGTTCTGGATCATCCGCGGTCCTGTCAACGATGTCGGCGAGCCCCTTTGCCATACGGGTATATCTCTGGATCCAGAGCTCCGCCATATATGAATCGTTCTTGATTGCGAGGCAGCCGTATTCCGTGGTGCCCCAGTCTCCGCACCACTGCTGGACGAAGCCTCCAGGATACATAAAGTGGCGGTGCCACTCCTGATAGTCATTGGAAAGCATTGCCTGCAGGTTCGGCAGGATGATATTCGGGTCCATATCAGTTGACTTGGTAGGGTCCTGGTTAAGGTCTCCGAAGTCACTGCAGCCTGCCAGAACGGCGAGGGACGCAATTGCTATGGATATAATGTTCTTTCTCATAATGTCTTTTGATTAGAATGAAAGTCTTACGCTGAAACCCCAGGCACGGCGTGATGGAAGTGAGCCGTATTCGAAGCCCTGGCCGTTGCCGTTGTTGTAGCTTGACTCAGGATCGACGTTCGGAATATTTGAATAGAGTGTCCAGAGGTTGCGTCCGTAAACTGAGATGCTTGCTCCGGAAAGAGGTGTGCTTGAGAGCCACTTTCTGTTGATGCTGTAGCTGAGGGTGAGCTCGCGGAGCTTGATGAAGGAAGCGTCGTAGATGAATGGCTCAGGAGTGCCTGCGCTCTGGAAATAAGCCCAGTATTTCTGTGGGTCAACAGGTGTGTTGTTGGTCTCCCAGACAGGGTTGTCTTCAGTCCCGACGTTGACTACGCCCTTTCCGATGAATCCTCCTGTCGGAGTCCACTCTGCCTGCTGTACGTTTGCAGCCTTGCGCTGCTCCTCAGATGCGTACCATTCGGCACGTCCTTCAAGAGTGCGCTCTGACGTACCGTTTCCGGTTGCCATCATATCTGACATTGAATATACGTCAGCTCCCCATTTGATGTCGAAGAGAGTGTTGAGCGAGAAGCCCTTCCAGCTGATTGTCGTTCCGACACCGGCCGTCCAGTCGTACACTCCGTTTCCGAGCACTTCAAGCTTGTCGCCGACAAGAGGGAAACCATTCGAACCGTAGATAACTTCTCCGGCTGGATTTCTCTTTAATTTCTTGCCGAGGATTGCGCCGAAGGCCTCACCTTCCACAGCTTCGATCATAGCTCCTGCCCAACGAGCCTCGGCGAGAGGGTATTCCTTGAGTTCAGGATGGAGGGACTCGACCTTGTTGATGTTGCGGGCATAGTTCACGTGCGCGCTCCAGAGGAAGTCCTTTGCCTTTACGAGATCGGCGTTGATGGCAAGTTCAATACCCTTGTTGCTGATTTCGCCGCTGTTGATCATAGCGGTTGAGAAGCCGGTGGTAGAGGAAATAGGAAGGCTCATAATCTGGTCCTTTGTCTTTGAAGAATACCAGGTGAGGTCCATTCCGATTCTGTTGAAGAACTTCATATCAAGACCGAATTCGTAGGAATATGTGCGAGTCGGCTTGAGGTCCAAATTAGGAATGCTGCTGGAAGAAATGTCTCCGAGAGGCATTCCGTTGAGAGTGTAAGGAAGGACTCCGTAGTTCAGATTGAGCTGGTACGGATCTGTGTCGCCTCCGACTTCAGCCCAGGAAGCGCGGAGCTTTCCGAAACTGAGGACTGAATTGTCCTTGAGAAGGCTTGAGAATACAAAACTGCCGGACAGAGATGGGTATCTGTAGGAGTTGTTGCCCTTGCGAAGGGTCGATGACCAGTCGTTCCTGAGGGTGAAATCGAGGTAGAGGAGACCCTTCCAGCCGAAGTTCACTGCGCCGTATGCTGAGCGTACCTGCTTGCGGGTATGCCAGTAGGTGAGTTCAGTATCTATGTAATTGGTGATGCTTTCCATACCTGGAATAATCTGGTTGGAACCTGAGTTCGCCGTGTATTCGCTGTCGAAGAACATAAAGTTTCCGCCGACGAATGCTGAAAGGTCGAAGTCTTCACCGAGCTTGGTGTCATAACGGAGAATTCCTTCTACGTTTGTTTCGTTTACGAGGGCAGTGGTTTCAGTCATAGAGCCCTGGAGGGCGATAGGAGTATCAACGGAATTGAAGTCCGTCATTCTGAATTTATAGAAGTCAGTACCGGCGCGGAGCTGTGCGCTGAGGCCGTCGATGATCTGATAGCTTGCGAGGAGATAGCCCATCACGCGGTCCTTTCTGGATGAATTGCTCATCTTGTTGATTGACCAGTAAGGGTTGATGCGGTAGATGTTTCCACCGTTCCAGTCGACATATTTGCCGTACTCGTCCTGGTAGCTTTCACCGAGCCACTTCTGATCGATGTTAGGTGCGAGGCCGATGAGGCTGAGGCCGACGTTGTTAGGTGAATCTGAAAGTGCAGGACGGTTTTTAACGTTCTCTATTGAATAGTTTACGCGGCTCTCGATCTTGAAGCCCTTGAAGAGCTCTGCGCCAGACTTGATCATAATTGATGAGCGGTTCATCTTCGATGCAGGGACGATGTCCTTGTTGCGCATATCGGAGAGGGATACGAGGAGATTGCTCTTCTCGTCACCTGTGCTCATTGAAAGAGAGTTCGTGAGCGTGGATCCTGTGCGGAAGAAACTTGAGATGTTGTCAGCCACATTAGTGTATGGCATCTGTCTTCCGTCGAAGATATAGCCGCTCAGGTTCTTGTTGAGTTTCGCACCCCAGGCACTCTGGGAAATGCCGCGGCCAACCTCTACGGTAAGAGGAAGCTCGCCGTTTCGGCCTGCTCCGTAAACTCTCTGGTAGTCGTCGAATTTGGAAAGCTGGGTGACAAAGTCAAGACTTGAAGAGAAGTCGATGTTGAATCCCTTCTTTCCGGCTGACTTTGTCGTGATGAGAATGACGCCGTTGGATGCGCGAGAGCCATAGAGAGCTGCTGCAGATGCACCCTTGAGGATGGAGATTGACGCGATGTCTTCAGGGTTGATGCTTGAGAGGCCGTCACCGAGGTCGTAACCGCCCCACATTCCCGCCTGACCGAGGTTGGAATTGTCCATAGGCACGCCATCCACTACATAGAGAGGCTGGTTGTTGCCTGAGAGTTCACCGTTACCGCGGATGACGATTCTTGTAGAACCTGAAGGGCCAGCCGTAGTCGCGGAAATATCCACACCGGCTACTTTTCCGGCAAGGGCGTCCATCGCGTTGATCGGGCGGGCTCCGTTCAACTCCTCAGAGTTGACCTGTTCCACGGCGTATCCGAGTGCCTTGGTCTCTCGTTTGATACCGAGGGCGGTAACGACAGCGTTTTCAAGCATCGTGGTGTCATCCTTGAGAACGATTTTCATAATGGAGTTTCCGTCGGCCTTGACTGTGGTCGTCTGGTAACTGATGGAAGAGATAGTGAGTTCGCAGGGAAGAGATACCGTGATCGTGAAGCGTCCGTCAAAATCTGTCATCACGCCGTTTTTCGTTCCGGCCTGAAGGACGTGTGCGCCCACGATTGGTTCTCCGTCCGAAGCTCCTGTCACTATACCTGAAATGGTTTTTGGATTCTGAGCGAATCCCACCGTCGCGGACAGCAAGAAAATGCCTGCCGCAAGTACTTTCAGTAACTTCATAGGATTTTTGTGTTGTTGATTATTGGTTATTGTTTTTTGGTATCGCAAATCTATTTTATGCGCTATGGATATATGTGCGTATTTTGTCTAAAAAAAGTCCGGATTTGTCTATATTTGTCCAAACAAATAGATGATAATATGCGCGCTAGCCTATTGAGAAGCATTTTGCTGATAATCTTCTTTTCCATATGCACTTTGTCTGAAGGTCATTACCATCAGAAGCAGATTGGTATTGAAGACGGTCTTTCTCAACCTAGCATCACGACTGTGATGACGGATAACCACGGCAATGTCTGGATTGGTACGAGGTTCGGACTGAACCGCTACAGGAACGGAAGGGTAAAGTGCTATATAGACAACAGTGACCAGCACCAGGATATTACCGGAAATCAGGTCGGATTCTTGTTTCTTGATTCAGAGGACCGTCTCTGGACTTCGACTGATCTGGGCTTGTCCGTCTATTCGGAAATGGACGATACCTTCAGAAAGCTGAGGAGTGAATCTGTTCTTTGTGCCGCGGAGACTGAATATGACATCTTCTTCGGCGGTTACGAGGGCTTGCTCATATATGATAAGGCAAATGGGGAATTCCGAAGGGACCTTCCTTCCGATGAGGTTCCGGTTATTCTTGACATATATAATGCTTCTGAAGGAAAACTGCTTCTGGTCGGCAGAAATGGACTGTATCATTATGACCTTGCAGACGGAAGCTGGACGTCAGTCCCTCTGTCCGGGTTTTCTGACGGACAGATGATACTTCAAAGTCTTCTTTACGATGATGCCCTCTATCTGTCCTGCTACCGTCAGGGTCTGTATGAAGTGAATCCCGGGACCGGCACCGTGCTCAGACATTGGAATGTGGACAATTCCGGTCTTACCTTCAACATTATACTTTCAATGACCCGTTTCAGGGATTATGTCCTTCTCGGAACGGACGGAGGCGGAATCTGCGTCCTTGACCCTGAGTCTGGGAAAATCAGCTCACTGAACAGGATGCTCTCCCTGCCATCGCATTTCTTCCCCTCAAACTCATTCACCTGTCTCTATGTGTCCGGTGACGACAGCGTCTGGGCGGGAAGCGTCAGGAACGGTCTGTTCAACATCCGCAAGACTTCCATCCGTAGTTTTACGACTGATGACGGCCTTTCGGAAAATGTGATCAATGATCTTTGCCTGGCGTCTGACGGCAAAGTCTATCTTGCGACGGACGGCGGTGGACTGAACATATATTGTCCTGAAATAGACGAAATCGGACCGGCAAAGGGATTCGGAAAGGAAATCATTTCTTCTGTCTGCAGATTCTCCGGGGACAAGTTGCTGATGTCAGAATTTTCCGGAGGCTTATATGTGTATGACCCTTCGAAGTGTACCAAGACGAGGTTCTACATAGTTGACAAGGAAAACGATGACAAGGAGATTCAGTCAGGATATACTCCGAAACTGATCCGCTCCGGCGATTATGTATTCATCCTCGGAGCCGCGGCCTATTGTTACGACCTCCGTACTTCAAAATTCTACCGTTTTCCTGACAGGGGAGACCACCTGGCCGGTCTTCAGGGGTTCAGCTCGGACGGCAAGGGCGGAATCCTTGCTTTTTCCTATAATCAGATTCTGCGCCTGAATGCACTGACCCGTTCTGCCATTGCTCTTTATACCGTAAATGACCTTCAGTTCATCAATACCGCCGCCCTGAAGGATGACATAATCTGGATAGGAACTGATTATGGGGTCAAGTATATAAGTGAGGATTCGGATGAAGTGAGCAGGGTTGAGACGGAAATGTTCAATCGCGTGACAAGGCTTCAGGCTACGGCAGATTCCCTTGTCTGGATTACTGCTGACCACGGTCTTTTCTGCTATGATACAGTCAATGGAAGGCTTGAGACCATTGACGAGAGCGAAGGGTTCGCGCCTCACGAAATTCTCTGCTCCGCGGCGGGGGAGAAAGGGGCGTATCCTGTCTATCTCGGAGGATTGAACGGACTTGTAGCCATCTATGACAATGATAGGACCCAGTCATCCTGCTATTCCCCGGAATTTTATGAGGCTACTATGGATGGCCACAGGGTGCTTGACAATTCCAGAACCCTAGTCCTGCCAAGGGACTACAAGAATTTTGACGTCACCGTAAATGTGCTCGGAGCCGATGCTTTCAGTCGCCGTCCTATAAGATATACTTTGAACGGACACGGCTCAAGAACCCAAATTTCCTATGAGGATAATTTCCAGGCAGGAATACTGGCTCCTGGAAAATACCATTTGCTCGCCTCCTGCCTGAATCCTGACGGTAACTGGTGTGATGATGTTGAAATAATCACATTCAAGGTACCGGCTCCCTGGTTTCTCACCTGGTGGTTCATCGGCGGAATGTTTGTCCTGATACTGGGAAGCCTTGCCTTTCTCTGGCAGTATCTCACCGTCCGCCAGAGTGAACGATATGCCAATGAACGCGTCCGTTTCCTGACACAGATCAGCCACGAGATCCGTACCCCTCTCACTTTGATATATGTTCCGCTGAAGCGTCTTCTGGTATCTGCCGAGGATGAGAAACTGAAATCATCGCTTGACGGTGTATTCCGCAACGTAAGCAGAATGAAGGATATAACTGATGTCGTTCTTGACAGGGAGAAAATGTTCGTGGAACAGAAACCGTCAAAAGACCTTTCTGAGAATTTCCCAGTCTGGAGCAAGGTGATAAGGGAAAACGGAATAATTTCTCTTCCTCAGGAAAGTCTTCCGGATACCAACCTTTCCGAATACAGGATCCTCTGTGTTGAAGACAATCCTGAACTACGCCAGCTTATGGTTGACGAACTCACCCCTTTCTGCAAGGAAGTGCGCACGGCCTGCGATGGAGAGGAAGGTCTGGAGGCGATCCGTTCCTATATGCCTGACGTCATAGTCAGCGACGTTATGATGCCAAAGATGGATGGTTTTGAACTCTGCCGTCAGGTCAAGGCCGATATTTCCATAAGCCATATTCCTCTTGTCCTGCTTACGGCAAGAGCAGATGCTGCCAGCATTCTTACAGGATACAAGGCTGGAGCTGATTCCTATCTTGCAAAACCTTTCGACACGGCCCTTCTCCTTCAGGTCATAGACAATATGCTTGCTTCAAGGGAGAAGATGCGTCAGCGCTTCCTGTCACCTTCTGAAAAAGCCCCATCCCCTGAGGAAACTACTTTCACGCAGGCTGACGAGGCTTTCCTGGCTCATTTGAACCAGTTCATAGAAGGGCATCTCGACCAGGAAGAGCTTGATGTCAATGCGATCTGCTCCGAAATGGCGATGAGCCGCGCTTCTTTATATAATAAGGTAAAAGCAATCACAGGACTGGGTGTAGCCCAGTATGTCGAGAGCATCAAGATGCACCGTGCCTGTGAATTGCTTGTAAGTACCGATAAGAGCATTGCGGAAATCTCAGATTCTCTTGGCTTCAGCAGTTCCCGCTATTTCAGCACTCGCTTCAAGCAGGTGACGGGAAAGAATCCGGGCTCT
>JAILCZ010000073.1 GCA_024689985.1 Bacteroidales bacterium
GTCGATGAAGAGGACCTGCTTGAAGAAGTTGACCTCGTGACTGATCCGGAAGAACGGGTTGATGAGCTGGACTGGCGGTAAGACGTGCCGGATGCACGGGATGTGCCTGCCCTGCTGACGGTAGTCGCGCTTCTGGTAGCCGAGCTTCTGGCCGTACTGCTGCCGGACTTGGTGTAGCTGCCGGATGCCCTTGATGAAGATGAGCCGGATGCACGGGATGTGGCCGTTGAGCCTGATGCACGTCCGTATCCTGCTGATGACCTTGATGAAGACGAGTAGCTGTGGCGTCCGCCGCTTACTGCACCGTGTGAGATTCCGGCGTTGTTGCGGGAAGTGTATGCCCTGTCACCGCGGCCGTATCCGTAGTGTCCGCCTCCGTGATAGCGGTCGTAGTAGCCGTCGCGCCATCCGTTGCGGTACCAGTAGTCGCTGTAGCCGTAGTAATACGGGCTGTACCAATAGTAGTCATAGTACCAAGGGTTGTATGCCCAGGTGTAGCCGTACCAGCTGTAGCTCCAAGGGCTGTAGTACCACGAATCCCAATACCAGGAATCATAGTACCAAGGGTCGAATGCCCAGCTGTCCCAGTACCAGGAATAGTAGCGGTGATAGCGGTGCCATCTGTACGGGTTGTAGTGCCTCCAGTAGTATGAAGGAGAGTACCAGACATAACAATAAGTATCGTAGTACGATCCGTTCCAGCTTGAGTAGCTGTAAGGGTATCCCGTGCTGCGGTAGTTGAGGTCGTAATACAGTTCAGAATCGTATATGCCGCTTGTCTGAGCGACAGAGAGCTCTTTCTTCGTGTCTATGCTTGGCTGCAGATATATATCCGATGATTTTGTCTTCTGAATCAGGGCTTCTTCTGCATTGTCCGGGGTAGCAACGACAGTCTGTGCGACGAATCCATCATTTGCGTAAACGCCGTCCTGAAACCTTTGGTGGGACGCATATTGCGCGGACGATCCACAGGAAGCTGCAAGGATTGCAGTTGCCACGAAACCAAGGGCTTTGATGGAAGTTTTCATTAGATTTAATTTTAATAATTTGTATCTTTGTAAATCGCAATCGAAACGGCCTTTGAGTTCGTTCTTTTTAAGGTCGCAAATGGATGCGATTTGGGTTAAAGATAGAAACAAAATTTAACAATATCAACTTAAGATGGCAAAAGAGGTTACCAAAAGGTCTGAGAACTATTCTCAGTGGTACAATGATCTCGTAGTGAAGGCGGACCTTGCTGAACAGTCAGCGGTTAGAGGATGTATGGTCATCAAACCATACGGTTATGCAATCTGGGAAAAGATGCAGAGGGTCCTTGATGATGCATTCAAGAAGACTGGTGTGCAGAACGCTTATTTCCCGCTTTTCATTCCGAAAAGTTTCTTCAGCCGTGAGGCTGAGCACGTGGCAGGTTTCGCAAAGGAATGCGCCGTCGTCACTCATCACAGGCTTATGAACGATCCAAACGGCAACGGCGTCGTAGTGGATCCTTCAGCAAAGCTCGAGGAAGAGCTCATCGTGCGTCCTACCTCCGAGACCATCATCTGGAATACATACAAGAACTGGGTCACCTCCTGGCGTGACCTTCCTATTCTCTGCAACCAGTGGTGCAACGTCGTGCGCTGGGAGATGAGAACCCGCCTTTTCCTCCGTACCGCGGAGTTCCTCTGGCAGGAAGGCCATACGGCTCACGCTACATCAGCCGAGGCTGAGGCAAAGGCGAACGAGATGGTCCACGTATATGCCGATTTCGCCCGCAACGTGATGGCTCTCCCTGTGATCATCGGTCACAAGAGCCCTAACGAGCGTTTCGCAGGCGCCCTCGATACCCTTACGATTGAGGCTATGATGCAGGATGGAAAGGCCCTCCAGGCTGGTACATCCCATTTCCTCGGTCAGAATTTCGCAAAGTCTTTCGATGTTACCTTCACCAACAAGGAAGGTCAGCAGGAATATGTCTGGGCTACGTCCTGGGGTGTTTCAACCCGTCTTATGGGTGCCCTCATAATGGCTCACGGAGACGACAACGGTCTCGTGCTTCCTCCTGCCATCGCTCCTATCCAGGTGGTTATGGTGCCTATCTTCAAGACTGACGAAGAGCACAACGCCATCCTCGACAAGATGTACGAGCTCAAGAAGAACCTCGAGGCAAAGGGACACAGCGTCAAGATCGATGACCGCGACACCCTCCGCCCTGGATTCAAGTTCGCTGAATGGGAGCTTAAGGGCGTGCCTGTCCGTTTCGCAATGGGTCCGCGTGACCTCCAGAACGGAACCGTCGAGGTTGCCCGCCGCGATACCCTGACCAAGGAGACTATGCCTCTTGAAGGAATCGAGGATAAGATCGAAGGTTTGCTTGACGATATCCAGAAGACAATCTACCAGAAAGCCTTCGACTTCCGTGCACAGAACGTGGAGAAGTGCGACGACTGGGAAGAGTTCAAGGCCAAGATCGGAACTGGCAAGTTCCTTCTCTGCCACTGGGATGGTACTGCCGAGACCGAGCAGGCAATCAAGGATGCCACCAAGGCAACAATCAGGTGTATCCCTGTTGACAGCTTCGTATGCGAGGAGGAAGGCAAGGACATCTTCTCCGGAAAGCCTTCTCACAAGCGCGTGGTATTCGCCATCTCATACTAAGGACATTACTATACAACTAACCCTATAGAACATGAATAAGATTTTGACCCTTGTCGCTGCATCTCTTTTTGCGACTGCAGCCTATGCTCAGAACGCTCAGGATGCGGCAGCCGCTGCCGCTCAGGCAATCGCGTCAGCTCCTGAGGCTGAAGCTCCGGTTGAGAAGCCTAATTACTGGACGAAGTCTTTGCTTACGAACATCAACTTCGGTCAGATGTCTTTCAACAACTGGGCTGCCGGTGGAGACAACACGGTGACCCTCGCTGCCTATATTGACGGAAACGCCAATTACAAGAGGGCCGTTTCCTGGTTCAACAGAGAGGAGAAGGATATGTCCTGGAACAACCGTCTCCAGCTGGACTATGGATTCCTCTATGCATCTTCGAAGCCTCTGCTCCAGAAGAATACGGACCGTATCTATTTCCAGAGCAAGTGGGCTTATCAGATTGAGAACAAGTTCTATTTCTCTGCGAACTTTGACTTCAAGAGCCAGTTCGCAACTGGTTACGAATACAAGACTCCTAGCTCAGACATCGTAGCAAACTATGATGCAAGTGCGACTTCGGTCGAAGATCTCAGCAAGGCCGACCAGCGCAGCGCCTGGAAGGACGCACGCGTGAAGAAATCCGACTTTATGTCCCCTGCCTATACGAACATCGCATTCGGTGTTGACTGGAAGCCTGCGGATTGGTTCACGGCCAGCTTCGCTCCTGTGACCGGCGGTTTCGTGATCGTCGCTGCCGACGACCAGTCTCTCAGAAAGACTTATTCAATGAAGGAGAAGGCTGACGGAACATACAAGGCTGCTAGATTCGAGCTTGGTGCCCAGCTCAAGGTGGATGCGAAGTTCAATGTCAATGACAACTTCAATTATACCACTCAGGTTGTCCTCTTCTCGAACTATCTCAAGAATCCTCAGAACTTCCGTGTGAACTGGGATAACAGGTTCGACTGGAAGCTCGCCAAGTATTTCACGGCTACCGTCATCACGAACCTCATTTATGATGATACCGTGTACGGAACTGACGGAAAGCGAATGGGTCTCCAGTTCAAGGAGTCTTTCGCTCTTGGATTCACTTACACATTCACGGCGAAAAAATAGCCGTTTTGCGCTATGCAAAGGCGGTTTGACACCATATTGAGAAGACTGACAGGACTGGTCGCAAATGACTCGTCCCGTCAGTTTTTGTTAGCAGTCAGCGGCGGGGCGGATTCAATGTGCCTTGCCGAGCTCTTCCTCGGCTCGTCTCTTGGACTTAAGTTTGCCGTAGCGCATTGCAACTTTACTCTCAGGGGAAAGGAAAGCGACGGGGACGAGGCCTTCGTCAGGGCCTGGGCTGAAGAACACGGTGTCAGATTCTATTCCAAACGTTTCGAAACCGAGACATATGCGAAGGAGAAGGGCATCAGCATCGAAATGGCTGCCCGTGACCTCCGTTATTCCTGGTTCAACGAAATCTGCCTCAAGGATGGCTATGAGGCTGTCTGTGTGGCTCATAACCTCAATGACAATGCCGAGACCCTCGTTTTGAATCTTCTCAGGGGGACGGGCAGCAGGGGAATCTGCGGTATGGCTCCGAAGTCGGCTGTTCCTGTCGCCGGAGGTGTAACACTCCTCAGGCCTATGCTGGAGTTCTCCAGAAAGGAAATCGTGGCTTTCCTGGAAACGGGCCATAGGGAGGACTGCACGAATGCAGACTGCGAGTACAAGCGCAACAAGGTCCGCAATCAGATTTTCCCTCTTTTCGAGGAAATCAATCCGTCCTTCCTCCGTACGATAGGCCG
>JAILCZ010000128.1 GCA_024689985.1 Bacteroidales bacterium
TTATGAAGTCATAAAAAGCTCACGCTTCAGGTCTTCGATTCTCTGAGTAAGCATTGTGCGGGATTTCTCATCCTTGGCATAGGTCAGGGCTTTATTGTACCAGATGAGCGCTTGCCTATAATCGTTCATCATTTCATAGCAATAACCTATATTATACATAACGATGACGGAAAAAGGAGTCTGACTGAGAGCCCTAATATAATACAACTTGGCCTTCTCCCATTCCTTAAGTTTACAATACTCGTATCCGTACTGCTGGTAAACCCGCGATACCATTGTAGAATCGGGCTGAAGGAGTTTATAGGCCTTATCCAGCCAAGGAGTGACCTCGTTGAACGGGTGGCGGCCCTCAGATTTGACAGCAGCAATCGTATATGCAAGATTTGCTTTGGTGGAATCGAGTTGTCAGGCCTTGAGCAGTTCCTCCTCAGCCCTGTTAATCTGATTCGAACGCCAATAGCTCTGTCCGAGAAAGAAATGAGTCGAATATATGCCATTGCCTATTTCCTTTTGGTGCTCAAAGATTTTGATGGCATCATCATACTCTTCAAGCCAATAATGTGCGACTCCTTGCATCGGCAGTATTGTGGTGTTGTCTGGATAATCCTTTGAAAAAGCCTCTGTCAAAGACAAAACCCTTTCATACTGTTTACTGTCCAGAGAAATCGTAGCGGCCTTGATAATAACCGGTTCATATTCCGGCCTGTGGACAAGCGATCTCTCATAATACCACAGAGCCGAATCGGGGTGGCATTCTTTCTGAAACGAGTCTCCGATATAATTCAATATCGTAGGAATTGAATCATTCTGAAGTATTTGATGACCCTCTTCTATGCAAGACGAATAGTTGCCTAATTTGTAGTTTGACAGCATCTTACGGATTCTGTACAATACCTGGTCAGGGACCGAGTCTGAAAGGGCCTTATATAACTCAAGGGATTTGTCGTACCTGGCACTCTGGAAGTAACAATTGGCGAGTTCAGATTGAAGATCCTCGTCAAATACCCCTGGTTTCACAAGGGATGACAGGCTCATTATCGCTTTGTCATACTTATAAATGCTCAGAGAATACCGGGCATCTTTCATAATTGCATTTCTGTTTTCCAGGGAATCTTTTTGTTGCGGATAAGCAGATGTGACAACAGGAGAAACGAAGAGGGCCAAAAGGCACGCACTTGTAATGGTTAATAGTTTATTCATAATTGACTGCGACTATCTGGGGACAATTATTGGGGTCGTTTTAGTAATCAAACCAAAATTACGGAAAGTTTTTACAAATCACAATCTAAGTTTTCTTCGACGACTTTATCAAGAGCCTCGCCGTACTGGCCTCGGGAAAGAATGGTTCCGTCAGGAGCAAAAAGGATGAAGAAAGGGATGCCTCTGACACCGTAAGCCTTCGCAGCCGCCTCCCCTGATCCAAGGATCTGAGGCCATGGAAGTTTGTTGGCATCTATCGCTTCAAGGCTCGACTTTGGAGAATCGTAACATGCGATGCCTAGTACAGTGAAGTTGCTGCCGCTATATTTCTTATACAATTCTTTAAGATGCGGCATTTCGTCTATACAAGGCGTACACCAGCTGGCCCAAAAATCCGCAAGGACATACTTTCCTTTACCCACATAATCAGAAAGACTGACAGTCCCGTTCTCAGATTCAACGCTGAAATCAACAAACGGCATTCCTTCTTTAGTGTTCATGCGGCCTTTAAGGGCAACAAGAATATCCTGTACCCGATTAGTTTTGATAACTACAGAATCGAGCGTATTAATCAAAGAATCCAACTGCTCATCAGAAAACGTATCATGTAGCCACACAAGTCCCGATGCCGCCAGATAGTTACCTTTCTGCCCGTTCAAATCCTCTCTAGACATCTGATCCAACTTCTGTTTTGCTTGCATAAATAAAGCATTCACTGAATCCAGCTGTTCTGTTGAGGCATTTGCACGTCTTAGCGCACGTTTTTGACTGATTAGATCCCTATACTCCTCGTAAACCAGGTCCTCTTCATGTAGACGATAGTTGACCGATTTCTTATTAGAAGACTCCAAAGAAGCACCTGCCGGAGTGAAACTAACCGTAAGGTTTGAACCGTCAGGGATGATTGCCTCTCTGACTTCTTCTCCGTCTATGACACAGGTAATGGTTGCCACGACTGCCGGATTAGTTTTCAGTTCATAACTGAATGAACCGTCCACAACTTCAATAGGATCATTTTTAATATCATAATCCAGCACATTAACCGTAATTTCCTCGCAATTTCCCTGCTCAATCCGTCCTTGGATCATTGTTGTCTCGGATACTCCGGATGTACAGGATACTGAAAAGATACTTCCTGCGAAAACACAGAAAAGCGTAAGAGAAAAAAGGGTTTTCATAATGACATCGATTATTAGGGTTATTATAATAACCCCTTCTGCGGGTATTACTCGCAAGAAGGGGTGGCTAATTAGATTATCTGTTTATAAATACAACCGGCATGGTTAGGCACTGCTCTACTGGCTTTCCGCCGGAAGTAGCAGGCTCCCATTTCGGAGACTGGTTAATAATTGAAACGACCTCGGCATCCAGTTCCTCACAGACACTGTTTACGACTTTTACATCTTTGACGATGCCGTCACGGCCTACCACAAACGAAACCTTCATAGTTCCTTCATGGTTACAGTCTTTAGGTTTGAATAGCTTTGTATTCATCCATTTTGAGAATGCCTCCATATCTTCTCCCTGGAACTTTGGCATAGTTTCCGGCTCAGCCAGGAAGAATGGAACGTCTTCCTCCTGTTCTCTTAAGCTGACCACAACCACTTCCTGCAGTTCCTGAGGCCTCTTCATTGTTATGACAATGACACCATCAGATCCACGCTCACCATACTTCTTCTTTGCTTCAGCATCTTTCAAGACAGAGATGTCTTTGATGCGAGTCTCGTCAAGTTTATCAAACTCTGCTTTTGTAATCACCTTCTCCTCGCCCCAGACCTGACGAAGTATATACAAAGCTCCATTACTTTTATTTGGCATCTCGTCAGCCGTTTTAGCCAAAGGTTGGAATGTCACCTTCAACAGTCCCGCTTTTCGCAGCTCGGACTTTAACTCTTCAATGTAGCTTTGAGGCACATCAGGTTCTGCCCTGACAAGCACGGGAACATCAGATGCACCCTTGAATTTGAAGAATTCGCATAGTTCTTTTGCATGCTCAGCAAATCCTTCCAATCCAAAGATATAAGGCCCTGATTTTACTTTCTGGTCTGCTGTCACTGTCAATTCCAGTGTTACAGGGTCTCCTAAATTTTCATTACCTTTGTTTGACGGTTCATAAACCGTTCTTGCCTGAAGGGTTAAGCACAGGCAAACCAGCGGGAGCAGATAAAGCGCCCGCAACCCCCTAGAAAGGGGCGATTTGATTTTAGACATCATAGTAATACGATTTTTAAGGATACTGTGATTAAAGCTGTTGGCAACTGAGTAGCCGCTCTTGCTGACAGCTTTTCTTATAAGTAAATATTGGTATTCTTTAACATTGGCTCCGGAACGAAGCACGGCATCGTCCGCCTCATACTCATGAAGGTCCTTAAGATCTGACCTAAGCATCCATATAGCCGGATTGAACCATTGGAAAGCAGACAGGATGTCAACCAGAAGAACGTCCATAGAATGCCTCAGGACAATATGAGCCTTCTCATGAGTAATAATCGGTGTGCAGTTTCCTTCCCAATCCACTCTGGACAGAACAATACAATGCATCCAACTGAACGGTGCTATATTCCTGTCCGTGACCATGATTTTGCAGCCATCATCTACCTTCACCAACTCGCTCTTACGAACTATTCTGACAATTGAAAGAATGGAAACGACAATCCTTAACAAAGAGAATATCATTCCCGCCCAAAACAAGGCAGCAAGAGCGGTGGGCCACCAGGGTGTTGAACCCGGAACCATTGGGGTAAGTTCCTGAGCCTCGACAAGAGTCGGTTCCATAGCCATGGATTCAACGCCCGTTTCCATAGGTTTATGGATGGTAATTATGCACAACGGCAGTACGAAAGACAGCAACGCCGTACCCACAAGCACAACCCTGTTAAACCCATGGAATGTCTCTTTCTTCAAAAGGAAGCGATAGAAAAGGTAAAAGACCAGCAGCGCAACGGCCACTTTACCATTATAAACAAGGAAATCCATTATTTCTGTTCTCCTTTCTCAACCAGGTCGATAAGTTCTTTCAGCTGACCCACCGTAATCTTCTCTTCCTTGACAAGAGCCGACACTGCGCTCAGATAAGAGTTGTCAAAATATTTGTCTATAAGACCTATGAGCGAACGCTGCTTGT
This sequence comes from Bacteroidales bacterium, assembly GCA_024689985.1. Lineage (GTDB taxonomy): Bacteria > Bacteroidota > Bacteroidia > Bacteroidales > UBA932 > Cryptobacteroides. The sequence continues at coordinate 4,325 of JAILCZ010000128.1, forward strand.
ACTCCTCCCTTGAAACCTTGGCGAAGTACTGATAAGTAGGACCATATGCCTTATGATCAATGAAACCCTCGTCCTCAAGGGTGCGGACCTGTGTGGACAGTGTTGAGAAATGCGGTCTGGGTTCAGGGTACAGCTCCCTTAATTCCCTTACAAACAGCGGCCCCTTCTCCCAAAAGTGATTCATAATCACCTCTTCTTTTGTGGTCAGTCGTTTCATAAGCTTTAGTGTTTATCACAAATGTAACTAAATTTTTTAGTTATGCAACTATTTTTACTTAGTTCTTCATTTATTCTTCATAACGGGATAATTCGTTATATTTGAATGAAATGAATAAACCCTAAATAAACTGCTTATGAAAGTAGAGACTTTACTTGGACTGGCGGCGGGACTGGCTGCCGGATTCGTGGTGGGAGTGGCTTGCGCTCCTGAGAAAAAGAACGGAAACACGGCGAAGGACATCAAAGCTGCGGCGGCGAAGGCTTGCGACAAGGCGGCGGACTTGATTGAATCCCTGACGCAGAAAGCAGATACTGCCATAAATAAAGAGGATGGAGCGAAGGATGGAGCGAAAGATGGAGCGGGAGATGGAGCGGGAGACGTAAAATCTAAAGAAGCATAATATGGGAACGCTTACAAGACCGATCGACAAACTGGCCAGAGATACGGCGGAGTATGTCGATATGCAGATAGATGATACGAAGTACAAGACTGCGGATGGCCTGGCGAAGGCATCGACGGGGCTGGTGGCGGCAATACTGCTGATTGCCATCGGAACGATCATCCTCGGGCTGGCGGCCCTGGCGGGGGTGCTCACGGTGGGAGACATTGTGGGAAGCTATGCCCTGGGAGCGGGAATCGTAGCGGCGATATTCGTGGTGCTGTTCCTGGTGGTGTATGCCAAGAGGAAGACGCTGCTGAAGAAGAGCTTCGAGAAAGCGTTCAAGGAGATGCTGTTCGAGGAGGAGAAGCCAAGGCCGACGGCTGCCGGAATCAGGTCGAAAAGAAAAATGATAACGGATGACATAGAAGATGTGAAAGACTTCTACAATCCGTCGAACTTCATAAAGAACACCCTTATCAGTATGATCAGAGGGGCAGCGACAAATCTGAGAAGCGGTAGTGAAGAATAAGGCTCGGAAGAAAGACTCGGTAGAAATAATAGACAATGGACGAATTCGGCATACATAAGAACAGGCTTGAGAACCTGAGGGATTTGATGCGGGACAACGGCTGGGATGCCGTGGTGATTCCGGGATCGGACCCGCATTGCAGCGAATATATGGCCCTGAGGTGGCACCAGATAGAATGGCTGACCGGATACACCGGGGAAGGCGATATGGTGGTGACACTGGACCACGCGGGACTCTGGACGGATCCGAGGTACTTCATACAGGCGCGGGAGCAGCTGGAAGACACGGGAACGGTGATGCACGAGACGCGTGTGCCGAACGCCGTGGGCATCCCACAGTGGCTGGCGCAGACGCTGTGCGGAGGACGTATCGCGTCGGAAGGATCCGGTGAAGAGGAAGAGTCAGGACCGGTAACGATAGCGGTGGACGGAGAATGTACGAGCATCGGGATGGTCGATGACATCAGGAAGGCCGTGGGAGAAAAGGGCATCATCACGAATGCGCCGAGCTTCCTGGACGAACTGTGGAGCGACAGGCCGCGTGTGCCGCAGACGCCGGTACAGACGCTGGGGGCGGAGCAAACGGGATGGTCGCGAATACAGAAGATAGAATGGATACGGAATACGCTGAGAGCGAAGAAATGCGACGCCATACTGCTGACGGCGCTTGACGAGATAGCGTGGATGCTGAACGTCAGGGGAACGGACATCGACTACAATCCTGTGGTGATGAGCTATCTGCTCGTGACGCAGGAGGAGGTGAACTGGTATGTGCAGAAGGGGGCGAGCCAGGATCTGGACTCGGAGACGGCGGACAGCTTCTACGAAATGAGGGCGGACGGCGTGAACATACTGGACTATGGCGAAATCACGATATCGCTGGCGTCGATGATGGAGGACGGGACGATAAAAGCCCTGTATATGGACCCGTCGACGCTGAACTACAACCTCTACACGGTGATGAAAGAGAACTCCGCGAACACGATGATTCTGGGAGGAAAGTCGCCGGTGGCGCTCAGGAAGGCCGTGAAGAACAGCGTGGAGATTGCCGGAATGAAGGAGGCGCATCTGGAAGACGGCGTGGCGATGGAGAAATTCCTGTACTGGCTGGAAAAGAGCGTGCAGAACGGCGAGACGGTCTCAGAATGGGACGCGGCCGTGGCGCTCGGACAGCTCAGGGCGGAGATTCCGGGCTACCGCGGGGACAGCTTCGAGACAGTGTCGGCATTCGGGAAGGCGGCGGCCCTGCCGCACTACTCGACTCCGACGGACGGATCGACGGTCATCTATCCGAAGGGACTCTACCTCAACGATTCCGGAGGACAGTACATCTTCGGAACGACAGACATAACGAGGACAGTACCTCTCGGACCTTGCACGGAAGAAGAGAAAATCGACTATACACTGGTGCTGAAGGCACATATCGGGCTGGCGACCGCAGTATTCCCTAGGGGGACGGCGGGATGTCAGATAGACTCCCTGGCGAGGATAGCGCTGTGGAAGGAGTATCGCGACTTCAGGCACGGAACCGGACACGGGGTGGGCTTCTACCTGAACGTGCACGAAGGGCCGCAGGGAATAAGGCAGGATTTCAACAGGCAGCCGATACTGCCGGGAATGATCACCTCGAACGAGCCTGGAATCTACAGGGAAGGTAAGCACGGAGTACGGCACGAGAATCTCGTGCTCTGCGTGGAGGCGGAGAAGAACGAATTCGGCGACTTCCTGAAATTCGAGACGCTCACGCTTTGCCATTTCGACACTTCAATCGTGGTGAAAAAACTGATGTCTCCGGAGGAGATAGAATGGCTGAATGCCTATAACGAAAGGGTGTATGAGACACTCAAAGACAGGCTTACGCCGGAAGAAGCATCCTGGTTGAAGACAAAAACGAGAGCCTTATAGCATAATATTTGCTACATTTGTACGATGTGTCCGGATTCAGGTCCGCACACCCAAGAAAGTGTAACCAAAAATAAATAATAACTATGACAGAAGATCCAATCGAGCGCAGACAGCGCCAGGAACAGGAAGACAAGAACAAGAACCTCAAGACAATAATGTATGTTCTTGCAGCTGTTGCCGTTATTCTCGCAGCATCTCTCGCATATATATGGAGCCAGAAGACAAGGCTCGTGAACGAACTGAACACTGAGAAGGCCGATCTCACAGAGCAGATCGTAGCCCTTCAGGCTGATTACGACAGCCTCAACTCAGATTACGACTCCATCAATTCACAGCTTGACTCTTCACGCGAAGAGGTGGCTCTCCTCGTGGAGCGCATCAAGAAGACGGACGCGACAAACCGCGCCAAGATGCGTCAATATGAGAAGGAGCTCGGAACCCTCAGAAGCATTATGAGGAACTACATCGTGCAGATCGACTCCCTCAACACCCTCAACCACAAGCTTACGGCTGAGGCAAAGGCTGCCCGCAAGGAAGCTGCCGAGAGCAAGAAGCAGAATGCAGAACTCAACAAGCAGGTCGAGCACCTCTCAGACCGCGTAGCAGCCGGATCTGTAATCAAGGCCCGCGGAATCTCCCTCCTTGCATACAACAACTCAGGCAAGGTGAC
>JAILCZ010000133.1 GCA_024689985.1 Bacteroidales bacterium
TTTTCTATTCTTTTCTGGATCAGGGAGTTGTATGTATCGGCCATAGGGTTGGCGGCGACTGACCAATATAGCGTGAAGGGCAGATCCGAATAACAACTCACGCACAGGTCCCTCTCTCCAAGATCTAATTTTCTTCCGCAGACCAGACAAGTTCTGGGGATGAACAAGTCGACCAAAGTCTCCATTTCGATAACATTTTATTCGTCGAAAATTAAGACTTCGGTCCGTCAATTCCGAGAATGGTTTTACAACTATTCCTCGGATTTTACAATTGTTGATGTTTTACCACGGAGATTAGTCTCCGAAGAGATACCTGTGCTGTTCAGGAGTGAGGGTGTCGATGGTGATTCCCCAGTCTGCAAGTTTGCGGCAGGCTATCTCGTTGTCCACTGATTCAGGAACGTTGTTGAGAAGTTCTCCTGACTTGCGGGAGATGGTTTTCTGATTGTCAACCAGGTACTTGGCGCTGAGGGCCTGGATTGCGAAGGACATATCCATAATCTCTGCAGGGTGTCCGTCGCCTGCTGCGAGATTGACGAGGCGGCCTTCCGCTATGATGTAGATTGTCTTTCCGTTTGCGAGCTCGTAGCCCTGGATGTTTTCCCTGGCGGTCCAGGTGCGCACTGCCATCTTCTTGAGGCCGGCGACATCCACCTCGCAGTCGAAGTGACCGGCATTGCAGCAGATCGCTCCGTCCTTCATCTTCTCGAAGTCGGCAGGGTTGATCACGGCGTCGCAGCCTGTGACCGTCACGAATACGTCTCCGAGAGCGGCGGCGTCATTCATCTTCATTACCTGGAATCCGTCCATCACGGCCTCCATAGCCTTGACGGGATCGACTTCAGTCACGATGACCTTCGCTCCGAGACCCTTGGCGCGCATTGCCACACCCTTTCCGCACCAGCCGTAGCCCGCCACGACGGCAGTCTTTCCGGCCACGATTAGGTTGGTAGTCTTGTTGATGCCCGTCCATACGCTCTGGCCGGTACCGTATCTGTTGTCAAAGAAATGCTTGCAGGCAGCGTCGTTGACGAGCATCATAGGGAACTTCAGGTCGCCGCTGCGGTCGAGCTGGCGGAGTCTGAGTATGCCCGTCGTCGTCTCCTCGCATCCTCCGATAACATTCGGAATGAGGTGAGGGAATTCGCTGTTTATCATATTCACGAGGTCTCCGCCGTCATCTATTATGATGTTCGGGCCGACGGAAATCACCTGACGGATGCCGTCCTCGTATTCTTCCGGGGTGGCTCCGTGTACTGCAAATACGTTCAGACCCTTCTCTACGAGTGCTGCGGCGATGTCATCCTGGGTTGAAAGAGGATTGCTGCCGGTGACATACATCTCGGCGCCGCCTTCAGCGAGGATGAGGCAGAGATTGGCCGTCTTGGCCTCGAGATGCACTGAAAGTGCGACTTTCAAGCCCTTGAACGGCTTGGTCTCGATGAACTCCTTTTCAAGGCCTGCAAGCAGCGGCATATGTTTTCTTACCCACTCGATTTTGAGAGCTCCGCTTTCCCAGAGCTTTGGATCACGTATTTTATATGACATATGTTTTGGTTTGTTGGGCAGCAAAGTTATCCGAAATATTTGGCAAAAGGAAGGAATAACCGTATTTTTGCGAGCCGGGCTTTGTTCCCGGAGAAATTGAAAAAGTTTAATCTTAAATAATTATGGGACTTTTAGATGGAAAGGTTGCAGTCGTAACGGGTGCAGCCAGAGGTATCGGAAAGGCAATCGCCCTCAAGTTCGCTTCTGAGGGAGCAGACATCGCTTTCACCGATCTCGTTATCAATGAAGCAGCTGAAGAGACTGTAAAGGAACTCGAGGCATTTGGCCACAAGGTAAAGGCTTATGCATCAAACGCTGCGGATTTCGAAGAGACTCACAAGGTTGTAGAAACAATTCTCGCTGACTTCGGACATATCGATGTCCTCGTCAACAACGCAGGTATCACAAAGGATGGTCTTATGCTTCGTATGAGCGAGGCTCAGTGGGACGCTGTCCTCAATGTCAACCTCAAGTCAGCATTCAACTTTATTCACGCAGTAACTCCTATTATGGCGCGCCAGAAGGGCGGAAGCATCATCAATATGTCTTCTGTCGTAGGTGTGTCAGGAAACGCAGGCCAGTGCAACTACTCTGCTTCAAAGGCAGGTATGATCGGTCTTGCAAAGTCTATCGCCAAGGAGATGGGTTCACGCGGAATCCGTGCGAACTGCATCGCTCCGGGATTCATCATCTCAGATATGACTGCAAAGCTTCCTGAGGATGTACGCAAGGAGTGGGAGAAGCAGATTCCTCTCCGTCGTGGCGGTACTCCAGAAGAGGTTGCAAAGGTTGCCCTCTTCCTCGCCAGCGACCTCGCTTCTTATGTCAGCGGACAGGTCGTACACGTCTGTGGTGCGATGAACTGCTAATTTTCAGGCCAATAGGAAGGTCTGGGGCTGTCGAAGGACAGCCGTTCGGACCTCAAGTCAAATTCCAGATGCGTTGCGTGCAAAAGCAGCGCATCTGTTTTTTTTGAACCATAGAGCCTGTCTCCTGAGATAGGATGACCAAGGCCTTCGGGATGGGCGCAATGGACTCTGAGCTGGTGGGTCCGCCCGGTAAGAGGCTTCAGGAAGACCTCGGTGCGGCCGTCGGAGAGGTGCCTGGACACTTTGAAGATGGTGCGGGCCTGCCTGCCGTCGGCTGATACCATTTGTCTGGGACGGTTTTCCCAGTCCGGAGCGATGCCAAGGCAGATTTCTCCGCTGTCCTTTTCCACATTTCCGTCAACCACGGCGACATAGGTCTTGCCGGTCGTCCTTTCCTCGAACTGGCGTCCAAGTTCCGCCTGCGTCTCGGCATTCCTTGCGAACACCATCAGGCCCGATGTGTCCATATCAAGACGATGAACGGGCAGGATGTCTCCGTTCAGGTCCTCCTGCAGATATTCCAGCAGGGATTTCCCGACGGTCTTCCCGGGTACGGAAAGCATTCCTGACGGCTTTTCCACAACCACAACATCCCTGTCCTGATATATTAAGGAATAATTTTTCGGTGCGTTTTCGTCCTCTATGTCAAGGCCCTGGAGCATAAATCTCAGCAGTGGTCCGCATTTGGAACTGCACGATGGGTGGAATCTTCCGTGAGTCCTCAGTCCGTCGCCAAGAGTTTCGCCGTACCAGAATTCACCTATCTCAACGGGCTTCAAGCCGTTTCTGTATGCGTATTCCAGGAGCTTTATGCCGGCACATTCTCCGGTTCCTCCAGGGGCGACGATGCCTTCGCCGGCGAATATTTCGGTGATGGTCTTGGTCTCTCCTGAGGCGTTGTGGAGGATGAACTGGTCGAATATCCATTTCTGGAGGATGTCCGAGCGGTTTTTCATCTCGTTTTTGAGAGCTCTGACTTTCTCTTCCAGGCCATTCAGCTCACACCTTGCCTTGTCCACCTGGGCTTCCAGGGCCTTTCGGCCTCTTCGGAATTCCGCTTTTTCGAACTGGCTTTCCTTTGTCAGTTCTTCCTCCGGTCTTCTTCCGGCAG
>JAILCZ010000132.1 GCA_024689985.1 Bacteroidales bacterium
AAACAAAAAAGAGGCCATTCTTTTCAGAACGACCTCTATTATAAATATTTGGTTGATTCAAATTACTTTGTGATGACGCGAGCCATTTCACAAACCTTGTTTGAATAACCCCACTCGTTGTCATACCAAGAGCAAACCTTAACGAAAGTAGGATCGAGCTGGATACCTGCCTTTGCGTCGAAGATTGAGGTGTGAGCATCGTTGCGGAAGTCTGTAGAAACTACAGCGTCCTCTGTGTATCCGAGAACACCCTTGAGTTCGCCCTCAGAAGCCTCCTTCATAGCTGCGCAGATTGCTGCGTAAGCAGCGTCCTTGTCTGCAGCTGGAGCCTTAGCGAGCTCGCAAGTAAGGTCAACGAAGCTGACGTCTGATGTAGGAACGCGGAGAGACATACCGGTAAGCTTACCGTTGAGCTCAGGGAGAACCTTACCAACAGCCTTTGCAGCACCAGTTGATGAAGGGATGATGTTCTCGAGGATTCCACGACCACCACGCCAATCCTTCTTTGAAGGACCGTCAACAGTCTTCTGAGTTGCAGTTGCAGCGTGTACAGTTGTCATGAGACCACGTACGATACCGAACTTGTCGTTGAGCACCTTAGAGATAGGAGCGAGACAGTTGGTTGTACAAGATGCGTTAGAGATGATCTTCTGACCAGCGTATGTCTTGTCGTTAACACCGTATACGAACATAGGTGTAGCGTCCTTTGAAGGAGCTGACATGATAACCTTCTTTGCACCAGCCTTAAGGTGAGCTGAAGCGAGTTCCTCTGTAAGGAAGAAACCTGTTGACTCAACAACAACGTCTACGTCAAGAGCGCCCCAAGTGATCTGTGAAGGATCCTTCTCAGCGAACACCTGGATCTTGTTGCCGTCAACGATAAGGTAGTTACCCTCAACCTTAACGTCATGGTTGAAATGACCGTGTACTGAATCGTACTTGAGCATGTATGCAAGATAATCTGCATCGAGAAGGTCGTTGATACCTACGACCTGGATGTCAGCTGAGAAGTTCTCAACTGCAGCACGGAATACCATACGTCCGATACGGCCAAATCCGTTAATACCAAGTTTTACCATTTTTAGAAATATTAAATTGTGTTAAACGTTATTCTACTAACCGATTAAAAATCTTCTCCATCACGGAGCGGTGCAAAACTAATAAAAAAATTTAAGAAATTGAATATCTTTGCAAGGAAAATGAAAACGTCTATGGAAATCCTTATAACTAACGACGACGGAATCCAGTCTGACGGCATCAAGGCCCTTGTGGAAGCAATGCGTCCATATGGAAACCTTACAATTGTCGCACCAAAATATCACCAGTCTGGAATGTCGATGGCTGTATCCATGGGATTCAAGCCGATAGCTGCAAAAGAAATCCTCAGAAAAGAAGGAGAACGCTGGATATATGTTGACGGAACTCCAGCAAGCTGCATAAAATATGGTCTGGACATAGCCCTTGAAGGTAAGAAGCCGGATGTCGTGATAAGCGGTATCAACCACGGCTCCAACGCCGCCACGGCTGCCCTCTATTCAGGTACTCTCGGAGCTGCCAAGGAAGCCGCAATCGCCGGCATCCCTGCGATCGGAGTATCCCTCGACCATATGGCTCTGAGCGCCGACTTCTCTACCGTAGTCAAGATGTTCCCTGCCCTCTTCGAGAAGGTGATGGCGAATCTCAGCGGAAAGAAGGGTGTCTACTACAACATCAACTACCCATATCTCAAGGAAAACGAGATCAAGGGAATCAGGGTCGCTCACCAGGGAAGCATCCGCTGGGACGACGAATTCGTAAAATTCGACCCGGGCATCTACGACAAGCTCGGAGTCACCCCTCAGATGCTCGGCATCCCGAAGCTTCCTGAAGTGGAAGAAGGCGAAACCGTCTATATGATGGCCGGACAGAATATGAACAACGACAACGACCAGTGCGCCGACAACATTCTCAACGAGAAAGGCTACATCACGATTGTCGTACACAACACGAACACCACCGACTACGAAGAAATCGAAAGACTCCGTACGCTCGGATTCAACCAGGACTTTTAGTCCCATACAACTGACGAAATGAAGTACTACATCATTGCCGGAGAAGCATCGGGAGACCTGCACGGGTCCAATCTGATGAAAGGGCTCTACAAGAAGGACCCTTCAGCTGACATCCGCTTCTGGGGAGGCGGCCTGATGAACGCAGTCTACAAGGCCAACCAGAGCGGAGAAGGTCTGGTGCGCGACTACAAGGAAGGAGCCGTAATGGGCTTCACCGAGGTGCTGTCCAAGGCCAGGAAACTGCTCGGCAATGTGAAGTTCTGTCAGGAAGACATCCTCGCCTGGAATCCGGACGTGGTGATACTGATAGACTACCCCGGCTTCAACTTCAAGATAGCTGAATTCGCTCACAAGAAAGGCCTTAAGGTCTTCTACTACATCGCTCCGAAAGTATGGGCGTCGAGGGAAGGCCGCATCAGGAAACTCCGCGAATTCGTCGACAGGCTCTACATCGTCTTCCCTTTCGAAATTCCATATTTCGAAGGCAAGGGCGTCAACTTCATCTACAAGGGCAATCCCCTTGTCGATGCCCTGGATGACACCCAGCCGTTCGAAGGCCTTCCGGACAAGCCTTACATAGCCTTGCTCGCCGGTTCCCGCAAACCGGAGATATCCACGATGATGCCTGTGTTTATGGGCTTCGTGGACAGGATGAAGGCTCTCCCCCAGTATGCTGATATGCAGTTCATCGTCGCAGGTGCTCCGGCAAGAAGCCTCGATGACTATGCCGGATACATCGGAGACAGGAAAGACTATGTCAAAGTTGTCTTCGGAAAGACCCACTCAATTCTGAAACACGCCCAGGCCGCCGTCATCAATTCAGGCACGGCCTCGCTCGAAGCCGCACTGATCGGCACGCCTCAGGTCGTAGGATACGCGGGAAGCGCCCTCAGCTTTATGATCGCAAAGCTCATAATCAAGGTGAAATTCATCTCCCTCGGCAACCTGATCATCGGACGCCACGCCTTCCGCGAACTCCTCCAGTATTATTTCACCCCGGACACCGTCCTGACGGAAATCCGCCGCATCCTCGAAGACAAGGAATACCGCAGCGCGATGCTCTCCGACTACGATGAAATAAGAAACCGCCTCGGAGGCAGCGGGGCATCCGAGGCGATCGCTTCTTCGATGATCGAAGAACTTTCCTAGTATTTGTCCGGTCCTAATAGACTCTTGGGCCGAAAATCTTTGAACCGACGCGGATGAATGTCGCGCCGTATTTCAGTGCAATCCTATAGTCCTCGGACATTCCGATTGAGAGTTCCTTGAAATCCTTGTTTTCAGGGAAGAGGTCCCTCACGTAATCAAAATGATTCCTGATTCTCTGGAAATCGGCCGCGATGGTCTCCTCATTGTCCGTATGCGAGGCCATACCCATAAGTCCGCAGATGCGCACTCCCTTGTATCTGGCCGCGTTGAACATAATGTCCAGGATTTCCTCTTCGTAGAAGCCCTGCTTGGTCTCCTCCGCTCCGATGTGCATTTCCAGAAGGACGTCCATCACCTTCCCGTTCTTCACGCACCACTTGTCCACCTCCTCGAGAAGATGTACGGTGTCGATTGACTGAACCATCTTCACATATGGCAGCACCATCTTGAGTTTGTTCGTCTGCAGGTGACCCAGGAAATGGAATTCCGCTCCCTTCACGATTTCTTCCGGAAGTTCCTTCATCTTCTTCTCCAGTTCCTGCGGACGGTTCTCTCCGAAGATTCTCTGACCGGCATTCCAGGCCTCCACGATTGCTTCGCAGGGGTGGAATTTGGAAACTGCCACCAGTCTTGTTCCTGATGGCAGTTCACTTGTTATTTCTTTGATAACTTCACTTATCATAAGATGACTGAATTATCGCTTCTGCTGTTTTCTCATCTGCTCCTGCATTCTCTGGGCCTCTTCAAGGCGCTGCTGCCACTTTGACTTTGGAGCCTTCTTGCCTTCGGTAGCCTTGAGTCTCGCACGGATTGCATCTCCATCTACGAAGAACTTCTTGATTATGAACGTCTCTATCATCGTGATGATGTTTGAGAGAAGGTAGTAGTAGCTGAGACCTGCACTGAGGTTGTTACAGATGAAGAACATCATTATAGGCATCATCCACAGACTCATAAATCTCATGCTCTGGGCATTCGGATCGTTGCCGCTCATCTGGGTCATCGTCATTCTTGAATAGAAGAACATTGACACCGCCATAAGGAGGGCGAAGAGGCTGAGGTGGTCTCCGAGGAGAGGAATCCTGAAGCCGAAGTCGAGGATTGAATCGTATCCTGAAAGGTCATCGGCCCAAAGGAAGCTCTGCTGACGGAGCTCGATTGATGCAGGGAAGAATCGGAACATCGCCCAGAGAATCGGGAACTGGATGAGCATTGGAAGACATCCGCCCATAGGGTTGATTCCGGCCCTTCTGTAAAGGTCCATCTGAGCCTGCTGCTTCTTCATCGCGTCATCCTGGTTAGGATACTTCTCGTTGAGCTTGTCGATCTCAGGCTTGATAGCCTGCATCTTTGCTGAAGAAGAGTAAGACTTGTATGAGAACGGAAGCACCACGATCTTGATGAAGATAGTCATCAGGAGGATGATGAGACCGAAATTGGAAATCCAGTTGTGAAGGAGGTCGAAGAGAGGGATGATCACGTACTTGGTGAACCAGCCGACGAGCCAGCCACCGAGAGGGATGATCTTCTCATACTTCTTGTCATAAGCCTTGAGGGTCTTGTAGTGGTTAGGTCCGAAATAATAGCGGACAGGGAATTCAACCTTCTCTGACACCTTGAAGTCAGCCCTCATCTTCGCGTTGCAGACCATAAGGTCGTGTGACGGATCCTCTTCCTTGAGGAACTCCACACCCATATCTCCATTGGTGAACGGAACCTCAGGGGTGACGATGATTGAGAAGAACTGCTGCTGGAAGGCGAACCACTCGCTCTTGCCGTCAATCTTCTTCGAAGCTGAACGGCCGCGGCCGATTTCGACAGGCTTCTTCTCACCAGGATAATAGACATTCGTCTTTGAATATCTCATTTCGTTCTGGTAGCCCTTCTCCATTCTAGGGATGGTGACATTGTAGTCGAAGTCGATTGACGTCACGTTCCTAGGGATGACATTGTCCATTCCGACGAATGCGAGCTTGCTCTGAAGGTCGTATGATCCGTCTGCGAGGGTATAGACCTGCTCGATATAGCCGCCGCCGGTGAATGGAAGACGGAGGACAGCTGACTGTGCCGTCTTCTCCACCACCTCAAACACGAAGTCTGAAGTGTTGATATACTCTCCGGCATAGACTGAAGCGCCGAAAGACGCCTTGTCGCCGTGGAAAATATATGTAGCCGTGCTATCGTAGTTGCAGTAATCAGAGAGCTTCACGGAATAAGGCTGAGCACCCTTGGTATTAAGGGTGACCTCCATCTTGTCATTGCTGAGGACGATGAGCTCGGCCTCTGCGAGACGGGATGCCTCAAGAAGCGTATCCTGATATACTCTGAGAGGATACTTCAAGATTTCAGCATCCTCAATGCCTGCTTCCTTCTTCAATGAATCAGCCTTTGCCATCTCGGCAAGTTCGGCCTGCTTCTGAACATTCGCGATTGAATCCTGATAAGCCTGTTCAATCGCCATAGCCTCTGCTACCTCCTGCGCCTGCTTGCTCTGATACCAGGTAAATCCGAAAAGGATGGCAGCTATGGCTATGAAACCATAAATTGTGTTTTTATCCATTTAATAATTAATCTTCTAAATATTAATCTTCAGGGGTATTTCTGATTTTGTTTTCGAGAGCCTTGAGATCCTCCTTCGCAGAAGCGATCCTGTCTTCCATCTGCTTGATCATCGCAGCTGAATTCTTGCTTGCTGAGAAGAAGCCGATGTTATTCTCATATGTGTCGATATCCTGCTGAAGCTTGTTGTACTGCTGAATGAGTTTCTCCCTTTCTGAGAGAGGACGGCGGCCCTGACGCTCAGGACGGCGGCCGCGGTGCTGACCGAATTCTGGGAACTTGGCCTGCATTGCCTCCTTGTATGCAGCGGAGATATTATCCTTCTCCTTGAACGGAACGAAGCCGATTTCCTGCCACTTCGCAGAGAAATTCTTCATTGCTTCGGCGTCATTTCCTTCATAAGCCTTGATTTCCTCAATGAGGGCCTTCTTGGCCTTGAGGTTTGAATAGAAATCATTCTCAGGCTTTGCGTTCTTCTGCTTCTCATCGAAGAAGGCGTCACAGGCAGCACGGAATCTCTTCCAGATCTGCTCTGACTTCTTGCGAGGAACGGCGCCGATTTCCTTCCACTGCTTCTGAAGGGCGATGAACTGGTCGGTAGCCTTCTTCCACTCCTTGCTGTCCTTGAGGGCCTCGGCCTGCTCGATGATCGACATCTTCTTTTCGAGGTTATCGTTCATGCTGTCCTTGAACTCAGAGTAGAAAACTCTCTTGCGCTCAAAGAATTTGTCACAGGCTGCACGGAAGCGGTCGTAGATTTTCTGATTCTCTTTCTTGGTAGCGAAGCCGATGGCCTTCCATCTTACCTGGATAGCCTCGATTTCCTTTGAGAGAGAGTTCCACTCATTTGAAGAAGCGACTTCCTTCTCGGCGATGGCTTCGACCTCCTCACAGAGTTTCGTCTTGGCCTCGAGATTCTGTACCTGCTGCTCCTTCATTTCCTCGAAGTGAGCCTGATATTTCTTGTTGATGACGGCAGTGGCAGCCTTGAAGCGCTCCCAGATGGAATCGCGGAATTCCTTGGCCACAGGGCCGAATTCCTTCCACTGCTCGTGAAGTTTCTGAAGTTCCTTGAATGCCTCTACTACATTCTCATTCTCGGCAAGTTTCTCGGCGGCCTGACAGAACTCTTCCTTGGCTTCGAGATTCTTCTTGAAATCCAGGTCGCGAAGATCGTGATTGATCTTCACCATATCGTAGAATTTCTCCACGTAGAACTGATATGTGTCATTGACATCCCTGAAGTTCGTTGCAGGAACAGGTCCGATCTCCCTCCAGCGGTTCTGGATTTCACGGAATTCCGGGAATGTCGCATTGACATCCTCCTGCTTTTCAACAAGGGCCTTCAGGTCCTCGATGACAGCCTTTTTCTTTTCGAGGTTCTCTTCCCTCTCCTGCTCGAGTTTCTTATTGTATTCCGCACGCTCAGACTTGTATGCGGCATAGATTTCCTTGAATCCGTTTTCAAGAACCGTAAGCGGATCTTCATCCTCGGCGGCCGTCTCGGCCCTCTGCTTAGCCAGGTTCTTGTAGAATGCAGAACGGATAGCTTCTGCTATTTTTGATTTCTTAAGGCGGTCAACGCTGCTGACAAGTTCCTGGAACAACTGGGTAAGTTCCGCGAGAGACTTTTCGCCGTAATTTACTGTCGGTTCTTCTTCCGGTTCAACAGTTACCGTCTTTTCTGCTACATCTGGGGCAACAACCTTTTCCTCTGCTGCCTCAGGGATAATTTCTTCACTCATAATTAAAGAGTTATAAGTTTAACAATAGTAATGAATAGCAAATATACTCATTTTCGATTAAAAAGGCTATTTTTGCAGTCGCAAAGCATTTATTCTATGAGAATTGACATTCTTACCGTAGTTCCGGAGCTGCTGGACAGCCCGCTTTCACACTCAATCGTAGGCAGAGCCCGCAAGAAAGGCATAGTTGACATACATATCCACAACCTCCGCAAATATGGAATCGGTCCCCGTCAGAACGTGGACGACTACAGCTATGGCGGAGACGCCGGAATGGTGATGATGGTCGAGCCCGTATTCAAGATGATCGAAGAGCTCAAGTCCGAGCGTGAATACGACGAAGTCATCTATATGTCTCCTGACGGTGAAATTCTCACACAGTCAATAGCGAACGAGCTCTCACTTAAAGGAAACATCATAATACTCTGCGGACACTACAAGGGTATCGACCACAGGATCCGCGAGCATCTCATAACAAGGGAGATTTCCGTCGGAGACTACGTTGTCAGCGGCGGCGAAATTCCGGCTGCCCTTCTGGCCGATTCCATCGTCAGACTCATCCCGGGAGCCCTGACCGACGAGACCTCAGC
>JAILCZ010000018.1 GCA_024689985.1 Bacteroidales bacterium
CAGAAGAGGATGCGCGACCTGGCCAGGGATCCTATGGCCAACGGCTCCATAATCCGCATCCTGGATGACTGCGCAAGCTATGAGATAGTTGCGGACTGCCCGGTTGCTCCTACTTCGGAGCTGCCGTCCCATCTGGCCGTCCACGACTATCTTCTCGGCAAGGGCTCGCCGTACAGGGCTTCTCTCCATACTCATCCTATCGAACTGGTCGCCCTGACTCACAGCAGGAAATGGCTGGAAAAGGATGCCGCGACCAGAATGCTATGGTCGATGATTCCTGAGACGAAGGCTTTTTGCCCGAGGGGACTCGGTATGGTTCCGTATATGTTGCCTTCAAGCGTAGAACTCGCAGATGCGACTATCCGCTCCATAGATGAGGATTATGATGTCGTGATGTGGGAAAAGCACGGAGTCTTCGCCGTGGATACTGACATAATGAATGCTTTCGACCAGGTCGATGTCCTGAACAAGGCTGCCCAGATTTATATAGCCGCAAAGAATATGGGCTTCGAGCCGGACGGAATGACTGATGCCCAGATGCAGGAACTCTCTTCGGTTTTTCATCTTCCGAAATAAATCTCAGGCGAGATATCCGGGTTATTTTTAGTAAATTGCGCATCGTTTTTTATGATGATTTTTACTATGAATAAACGAACCCTGTTCGCTATTTTTATCTTTTTTTTGTCTTTCCCCGTTTTGTCTTTCTCTCAGGAGGAAGACAGAAACGTTATGCTCAATGCATCATCGGCAAACAAGCCCCGTGACATATCAACAGGTCTTCCCGGAGAGGACGCCGGTGCTGCAATCCTTGAAGATGGAGCTCCTCTGACGGTGGGGCTGTGGCCGGCGTATCCGTATCTGCATTGGGCCGGCGGTAATTCTTATTCTCAGATCGGGCTGATGTCGATTGAAAGTACGGCCCTCAAGACTGGAATCGTGAATTTCGGTCTGGACAGTCATACTTGGAATGTTTCGGAAAAATTATCCGGAAAGGTGAGTGCGGCGACCAGTTCATTCGGTCTGGTGAAGGTCGACGGAGCAGTCGTGTCTCCTGCCGGAAAGAATGGCTGGGTGAATTTCGGAATCTATGTGAATATGGATCCGACCAGCACCGGAGAGAAGTCAAGGTCATTCGTGAACAATATGAGGGTGTACAAGATAGGCTTTACCAAGCGCTTTGACGAAGGTACCCTCTCCTTGCAGTATAAACTGACAGGGGACAACAGCGGAGTATATGGCTATTCTTCTGCTCCTTTCATTTATGTCGGCGACGGAAGCATCAGGGAACTGAATGGCTTCAGAATAGGGCGTGATTCCTATTTTCCTGAGAATGACCGCATTGACTTTATGGATGTGCAGACGGGAAGTATGCGGTCCAAGTCTGTCAAGGATATGAACCGCAAACATATTCACGACGCTGTGCTTTCCTGGGATGGAAGTGCGTTCGGTGAATGGGACCTCAATGCGTCCCTGCATTTCAGCGGAACGGCCGGAATGAATCTTGCCGGCATCTATTCGACCGGAATTGATTCTGCCTCGGAAGGAAATCTGGTGCAGAACCGTCTCGGTCTTCTGGTTGAGGCTGATTATGCCGATGTCATTGCCGATGTCACCGTGTCAAGAAGACTTGGAATGCATAATGTCGAGGCAGGACTTGCAGACTGGTACGGTTATATGAAGTGCGCGGGCTCTTCGTTTTTCTTCGCCCACACCGTAGAGGCTGATCCGGAAAGGGTCCTGAACGGAGGACGGTCTTCCTGGGGATATAATCAGAATGCCCAGTATTATTATGGAAACCAGAATCTGGTGATGCTCCACGCCAAGGATAAGTTCTTCGTTAATTCAAGGTTTCAGCTGGATTATGGTTTTATGACTCAACTGCTGTGGTACGATGTCAAGGCCACTGTGAATCCGAAAGGAGAGACGTGCAATCTCAGGAGGGAAGG
This sequence comes from Bacteroidales bacterium, assembly GCA_024689985.1. GTDB lineage: Bacteria > Bacteroidota > Bacteroidia > Bacteroidales > UBA932 > Cryptobacteroides. The sequence continues at coordinate 1,947 of JAILCZ010000018.1, forward strand.
ATTCTGGATAGGGGATGGGCTCGTCCGTCTTCAGAATATTTCCAAGGTGAGGCTCAATTACGCAGCCCTGGCAGGCTTCAACTATGATCTTGGTCAGGGTGTGTTCCTTGCGGGAGAGTATCTTCTGTCCTCAAAGGCAAAGACGGTCAATGACTACGGTTTCGCGGATATGCCGGTGAACAAGCCTACGGTCAAGCATCTGGCCCGTCTGGGTCTGCAGTTTGAGAAGCGGACAGGAGACCTTTCCCTGAATGCCAGTTCTATGGCGACCTGGATTGCCAGCCGGAACAATTCTTCCATCCTCTACCTTACGAAGCAGATTTCCGGGGTAAGTGAGACTCTCTCATATACCGGCATATACGGGATAGATACCTTCGGCTGGACTTCCGAGGCCTC
>JAILCZ010000034.1 GCA_024689985.1 Bacteroidales bacterium
CTCTTTCAAAATTTGGTCACTTTTGGTCACCTTTTCCGCTTTTTATTTGAATACACCGCTGGTATTATTCAACCACTTGATAGACAAATTGTTCGATAGCCACCAAGAATACACGATAGCCACCAGTTATTTAGCTACCGCCCGGGGCACAGACAAGACTTTGTATTTTACAGATTATCAGTAATTTACAAAGTCTTTGTTTTTTGTGTCCACCAAATTTGGTTACTTTTGGTCAACTTTTCCATAACTTAACTACTTAACTACGTTTTTACCATAACTGTCATCAGCTATTACACTAAAATAATGCACAAAAGTTTGGATACCAAAATGGTATTCAATATATTTGCAAAAAAGATGTAACTATGACTGTTGTTAGCATACGTGATTTCAGAGCAAATCAAAGCAAGTATCTTGGACTGGCCGCCCGTGGGGAGAGCGTAATTTTGACGTCCCGCTCAGGCAGTTTCAAGATTGTGCCCATTACTGAAGATGATAGCCTTATCAGCAAAAAGGAGTTCTTTGCCCGCATTGATGAGGCTCGAAAGAGTATTGCCGAGGGTAAGGGCACCTCGGTATCCGGGAAAGAGGAGTTGGATTCTTTATTGGCTAGTCTTTAATGTACACGCTCATATTTGCACCTCAGGCAATAGAAGATCTGTCAAAACTGAAAAAATCCGAACCTGCCGCATTCAAAAAAGCAGGCAAATTATTGACTGAACTTCAGGAACACCCAAAGGTCGGAACTGGAAAGCCAGAGCCCCTCTCCGGAGACAGAGTGGGCCAATGGTCCAGGCGTATTTCCCTGAAGCATAGATTGGTATATGAGATGTAAGAATTGACAACCCACGATAGTCCCCGATATGGCTATACCCGCCCGAGGCACACAAACAGTCTTGTACGCACGTACAAGGCTGTTTTGTCTTTATAGGGGGGCACAAATCATCCTAATGAGAAATAAACGAACGGAATTCCTTCTGGGCTTTGGACATATCACGCTGGAACTCTTTGGAGGACTGAAGGCAGGAGAAGCCGATGCCGGCAATTGGACGGCTGGCATCAACGTCGGTCTGCCAATGGCAACCTGAGATGATGCGGCTCTCGCCGGAGGCCCAGGCACGAGCGAAGACAGGCTCGGCACAGGCCGGATTGATCTGGGCCATCAGAAGGGCACAGGCCCAGGCGCGGATGGTATGGCCGGAAGGATAGGAGCCCTCGGTTGCAAGCCACTTGTCATCCTGAGGGAATATTGAAGACTCATTGAAATACGCGAACGGTCTGATGCGGAAGTAATATGCCTTTGGACGGACGCGGAGGGCCTCGATGGTGGCGATGCCACGGGAGATTACCTCGTAAATTGCAGGAGTCTCAGCCTTGGATATCTTGACTCCGAAATGCTCCCCTACTATGGCCATAGTGGAATCTATGCTCCAGATGGCATCGCGGACAGCCATCGCAAGACGGACGGAATCCTGACGCTGCTGCTTGCCCCACTGATAACGTAGGACATCGTAGTCAAATGCAGGACTCGGATTCTGAGGCGGAGCAGGGACTATCTGAACGACATCCGGCATTTCACTGGCCGGAATATACGGAACAAAGGCCTCCTGAGCGAAGGCGACAGCCTGCCCGAAAAGCAGAATGAACGATGCGGCGATTATGCCGTAAAAAGTCTTATATCCAAACATGACGTTAAATTAACGTTTTTCAGAAATGTTTCCAATTAAGGGAGATGAACCCAATTAATTAGTATATTGTGAATTAAAAGCTGGATGTCACGAAACACACTACATAAATATGTACGAGGGGAAATATATTTGCAAGGTGAACGGTTACTTCCGTGTAATAGTTAATGTATTGGCTGCTCTGATAGCGTCTGGTGCTTTAGTTACCCTCCAGGCGAAGGAGCAGCCTTCTGATTTATATAACGAATACATCACACCTGAGACGAGCGCTGTACTGAAACAGTTCCAGGAGCTGGAAGAACGGCTCGAGGCAGAAGCTGAAGAAGAAAAGGCGCGAAACATTTTCGCCATAGCCGTATCTCTTGTCATCAGCCTTGTCCCTCTGATATCAATTCTGTCAATATCCATTAAGATGAGAGCCTGGGAGAATAATCCTACGGGTTTCCGGCAGGCCATCGGCATATCCGTGCTTGCTGGAGTCGCAATGTTCGCCTTTAATTATTGCTTATTCTGGATGAGGCACCGGATGGGTGATGAACTCAATTTTATTGTCGCCCTTCTATTTGTAATCGGCCTCACGGGCGTCTGTCTCCACTACTTACACAAATAGTAAAACAAAAGGATGGGTTGGAAATAGGATTATCGGAGATAGAGCTTGAAGAAATTCCAGATCTCACGACAAGTGTCCATATCCTTCATAGCCCAGGAATGAGGGCCGTTCTCAACCTCGTATAGACGGACCTCGTAATTATTCTCTCCGGCGAAATATCTGTGGAGAGTGATCTTCCTGGAATCAGGATTGAGAAGAGGAAGCTCCGTTTTCTCATATCCGGCACACTTGTTCTGAGCAACGATAGCAGAGACTGCGGATGGGACGCTGACATAGGCTCCCCATCCGCATTTTCCGTCCGGGTCGCCATCCCAGTGGGATGTCTTGTCTCCTGTGCCGTGGATTTCCATAAAAGGAATAGGTCTGGTACCCTTCGGGCCGTCATAAAGCCACCTCATAGTAAGGCCGGCTACAGAAGCGAGGGCTGAGAAGGTGGTATCAGCTGACCAGGCGAGAATGTAACACATCTCGCCTCCGTTGGACATACCGGAAAGGAAGGTATTCTTGGTGCTGAAGCCGTACTCCTGCTGCAGATTGTGGGCAAGGTATGTGACGAGGGCGACATCATCGTCCTTGAGGTCCTGCTGGGTAGGATAGCCGACATTCCAGCCGGTCTTGCCGACTGAATTCTTGCGGCCCTGAGGGTAGCATACGGCAAAGCCCTCTTCCTTTGCAACCTCGGTCATCTCCCTGCGGTAGCCCTCGGCCTTGCCGCCATAACCGTGAAGGACAAAGACAAGAGGCATATCTTTAGTAGGGCTGTCCGGCACATACAGCCAGAACTCCCTTTCCAAACCATCGTATGTAAAAGTATGTCTTTCGGCAGGATCAGTGTCCTGTGCAAAGGAATTGACAAAAAATGCAGTCATAAGAATGACCGCACAGAGAAAAATCTTAATCCGCATATAAAAATACTGGTTTATCGTCCTGTGAAAGCATATATGAGGCTCGCTTAGAAGAAAGGAAGCCTGTTTCCATATTGAAATCGTAGAGCTCTATCGACTGGGAGTCGCGGCAGGCCGCGATGACGTGCTCGCCGTCAGGAGTGATGACGAAACAGCGAGGATGCAGGCCCGTGTGGCGGTAGTAGAGTTTAGAAAGCTTGCCGTCAGCGGAAATGCCGAATACACAGATGCCGTCGTTGTCATTCCTGTGGGAAGTGAGAAGGAAACGACCGTCCCTGGTGATATGGATGTCGGCGCTGTCTCCGTGGGCCTCGTCAGCCTGGACGCGCTGATAGAGGACGAAGGACGGATGGATCGTGTCAAGATCGGAAGTGCGCCAGGAGATGACCTCTCCAGACCACTCTGTGAGGAGGTAGAGGATATTTCTCTTCTGGTCGAAGGTCATAAAGCGAGGGCCGGTCTTGTCGCCGGTCTGCAGGTCGACAATCTGGAAGATCTCGCCGTCATCACCGAGGCGGAAAATATGGACACAGTTGCCGTCACGGTTGGCAGCGGCGAAGGTGCCGCCGGCAAGAGGAATTATCTGATGAGGATGTCCGCCGACCTCCTTGACATAGACAACCTTGTCAAGAGCCTCGAGATGCTTGCTGAAAACTGAAATTGTGCCACGGCCGAAATCAGCCGTAAGAACATACCTGCCGGCATTGAGGATATGGCAGGAATCCGCCTTGTCGTTGACGACGAAGGCCGTGCGATGCCACTTGCCCTCTTCCCTTTCGAAAGAATAGGCTCCGGACTGAGGGCCGCTCTCCGAAACGGCATAAGCGAAATGCTTGCCGACATCCAAGTAAGATGCGTTCAGAGCGGGGGTAGAATAGGACTCGCGGAATTCACCTTTCGCGAGATCAACTTCAAGCTCATAAATGGCTGAACCGTATGTTCCGACAAGCAGCCTCATATGCACTGACTATAAATATAGGCTTTTTTAAGTATATTTGTACTATGTTTTTCAAAGAAATCATTTTTGACCTCGACGGCACTCTGCTGAACACGATAGAAGATCTTGGAACAGCGACGAATTACGCGCTGGAGCAATGCGGATTCCCGACACATCCGCTCGGAGCATACAAGCAGAAAGTAGGTCACGGCATCAGGAACCTGGTCATCAACGCCCTCCCTCCGGAGCAGAGCGACCAGACCGTGGACAAAGTCCTTGGCGTCTTCGTGGAATACTACGTAAGTCATATCGACGTACACACGAGGCCATATGATGGAATTGCAGAACTGCTGAGGGATTTGCAGACGGCGGGAACGAAGGTTGCCATAGCATCGAACAAATTCCAGGAGGGAACGGAAAAACTCGTCGCGGAATTCTTCCCGGACATCAAATTCTGCGCAATCTTCGGCAATAGGCCGGGAGCCCCGCTAAAGCCGTCTCCGGAAATAGTCGAGGAGGCGATGAGACTTGGCGGAATCGGAAAGGATGCTCCTGGTGAGGCAGGAAGGGATGAGAACGCCGAAGGCCTGGTTGCGATGGTCGGAGACTCATCAACGGACATCAAGACAGCCAAGAATGCAGGCATCACGTCGATTGCGGTCAGCTGGGGATTCAGAAGCCGCGAGAACCTGGTCGCCGACGAGCCGGATTATCTGACAGACACAATGGAGGAGCTGAGAAAGATACTTCTCCCCTGACAACCACATATTATGAACAAAGTCATCATAACCCTTTTCGCGCTGGCGGCAGTAGCCTGCGCTCCGAAACCATCGGAAAACACTTGGACAGCAGAGGAAAAAGCCCTCATCGAAGCATCTGACTCCACTATGAGAGTACTCCTGGTCACGGACCAGAAAGACAGCATCGTCCTCAGGACGGCCTGCGACACCCTCACGAAGGAGATGCTCACAAGTGAAGAGTACCGTCTGCTAGCCGAGAAAATGCTCGCAACCGTGCAGTCACCGGAGCAGGACGGCGTCGGCATAGCCGCACCTCAGGTAGGAATAAGCCGCAGAGTCATCGCAGTAATGCGCTATGACAAGGAAGGAAGGCCGTTCGAGGTGTATCCTAACGCAAAGATTACGGCAGTAAGAGGCGAAAAGGAGCTCGGTCCCGAAGGCTGCCTGTCCATCCCGGGAAGAAGAGGCGACGTTCTCAGGTACAGGGACATAGACATCACCTACTCAACCCCTCAGGGCGACACCACCGAATCCGTGCAGGGCTATTCAGCCATCATATTCCAGCACGAATGCGACCATCTTGACGGAGTTCTCTACACTGATTACCTATAGCCGGAATTATGAGAAAACTCTTTTTGACAATGCTAGGAGCATTAATGATAGGCTCGGCGGCACGGTCAGCGACGCCACAGGAAATCATCCCGGCACCGGTCAGCATACAGACCAGGACCGGACAGCACATCTATACCGGGGATGAGCTCGTGATCAGAACCGGCACGAAAGCCTTCGCGAAAAAGACGGCGGACCTGCCCGACTTCGCGAAAGAAGGAGCCTACGAACTCAAGATAAGCCGCAACAGAATCAGCATAGAAGCAAACGGTGAACTGGGAGTATTCTACGCAATGCAGAGCCTCAACATTATGCTCGGCAGGATGAACGTGGAAGACAAGCCCACCTGCACCACCCTTGAATGCTGCACGATATTCGACTACCCACGCTTCCCATACAGAGGCCTGATGATAGATACCAGCAGGTATTTCCGCTCAAAGAAATTCCTCCTCAGGCAGATTGACGCGATGGCCCTGATGAAGATGAGCGTGCTCCACCTCCATCTCACTGATGACGAGGGCTGGAGAATGCAGATAGACCGCTATCCACGCCTCACGGCTGAGGCATCTCACAGATGGTGCTTCGACTGGGACACCTGGAGGAGAGCCGGACGACGCCTCGTACCGGAAGGCACCCCAGGATCATACGGAGGATACTACACCAAGGACGACCTCCGCGAAATCGTAGCATACGCCGAGACAAAGCACATACTGGTCATCCCCGAGATCGAAATGCCCGGTCACAGCGCCGAAGTCTTCAAGACATACACGGAACTGGCCTGCACAAGCGTACTCCACAGCATCGAAAGGCAGAAAGACCCTGATGCAAAGCGCACCGCAAGGGGCGAACTCGACGAACCGGGCACATACCGACTCTGGGACCTCTGCGCCGGAAAGGACGCAACCTTCGAATTCCTGGAGAACGTACTCGACGAAGTGATGGAAGTCTTTCCATCGAAATACATCCATATAGGAGGAGACGAAGCCATCAAGAAGGCCTGGGTAGAATGCAAGGACTGCCAGAAAAGGATGGCAGACCTCGGCCTCGAAACAGTTGACGAGCTTCAGAGCTACTTCATAAAGAGAATAGAGAAATTCGTGAACTCCCGCGGAAGAAGCATCATCGGATGGAACGAAATCCTCAAGGGAGGACTGGCGCCGAACGCCACTGTGATGTCCTGGAGAGGAATACAGGGCGGTCTCGAGGCAATCAGCCAGGACCACGACGTCGTAATGACTCCGGAGCAGTACTGCTACCTCGACAGATACCAGGACAACCCGGACAACTGTCCGAGGGCATTCGGTACCTATGTGCCCCTGAAGAAGACATACAGTTTCGACCCGGCGGACCCGTCAATTCCGAAGGAAAAGCTCCACCATCTCCTCGGTGTGCAGGGCAACCTATGGGCTGAATTCGTCCCTACGGACTCCCACGCAGAATATATGCTCTACCCAAGGGCATTCGCGATAGCAGAAACAGGTTGGAGCCCGGCTGAAAACAAAGACTACGACAAGTTCCGCGAAAGGGCGATCCTATTCGAAGACCTTCTCAAGGCCAACGGATACAATGTATTCGACCTAAGAACCGAAATGGGAGAACCTACGAGACCGGTTACGGAATCATATTAAAAAGCATACACAAACAATAAGGCATACTAAAAGATTATTTTTAGTTATATTAGTACAGTTATTAAAGATCTGACTTATGAAACCCGCAGAATTTAACGGACTTTTCGATACGGTGGTAGCAGATTACCACAAATTCGACGACATATACAAGGAATGTGAAAATCCATATCAGGCAGGAACCCTTGAGTTCCTCCTCTACAAAAAATGCTGGATTGACGCTGTCCAGTGGCACCTCGAGGACGTAATCCGCGACCCTCAGATAGACCCCGCCAGAGCCCTCGAAATCAAGAGATGGATCGACCGTTCAAACCAGGAGCGCACCGATATGGTGGAATACATCGACTCCTACTTCCTTGACAAATACAAGGACGTGAATGTCCTTTCTGACGCCAAGGTCAACACCGAGACACCTGCCTGGGCAATCGACCGCCTCTCGATCCTCGCCCTCAAAATCTGGCATATGAAGGAGCAGGCGGAGCGCAAGGACGCAAGCCAGGAGCACCAGGCAAAATGTCAGGAAAAGCTCAATGTTCTCCTCACACAGAGAAAAGACCTCACCCAGGGCATCACGGAGCTTCTCGAAGACATCGAGACAGGTCACAAGTATATGAAAGTCTACAAGCAGATGAAGATGTACAACGACCCGGCTCTCAACCCTGTCCTCTATGCCAAGAAATAAAAGCATACTCGTAATAAGGCTCTCGGCAATCGGCGACGTGGCTATGTCCGTGCACGCCGTAAGAGCCCTGCGCGACAAATACCCCGACCATAAGATAACGGTCTGCACCCGCGAAAGGCTCGCCGGCTTCTTCGCAGGAGTGCCAGACCTGGACTTCATCTTCTTCCCTGCCAAGGCCACGTTCGTGGACCTGCTGAAATTCATCCTGAAGGCAAGAAAGATGAACTTCGGCTATGTGGCTGACATCCAGAACAACCTCAGGACGAGCATAATGAGAATCGGTCTGCACAAATGCTTCACGAAAGTGGCGGCATACGACCAGAGAACCTATGCCAAATGGAGGGTAAAGCGCCGCTTCTGCAAGAGGCTCACACCTGTCCGAAACAATGTGCTGAGATTCTGCGACGTGTTCGCCGAACTTGGACTACCTGTGGATGAGCCGAAGGTCGTAAAGAAGGTCCTGCCTCTTCCGGAAGCATTCGACGACATCAAGAACGGCAACTGGATCGGAATCGCTCCATTCTCAAGAAAGGAGAAGAAGATCTATCCTCTCGATATGATGACCAAGGTTGTGGATATGCTCACGCAGAAGGCTGAAAAAGTGTTCATCTTCTCGGGGCCGGGCAAGGAAAAGGCCTACGCCGATGAACTCGCAGCCAGATACCCTAATGTCGTTCCGGTATTCGGAAAGACGGACTTCAACGGAGAGACAGCCCTGATTTCCAACCTCGACGTCCTCATTACGATGGATTCGGCCACAATGCATATGGCCACGCTTACAGGTGCTCCTTTCATCTGTGTCTGGGGCGGAACCCATCCGTCAACCGGATATTCAGCCTGGGGAGCGGACTGGAAGGCAAACTACATTCAAGCAGATATGCCGTGCCGACCTTGCTCCAACTACGGAGAAGGAAAGTGCAGATATAAAGACTTCCGATGTTTCAAGGAAATTGACCCTGTAATCATCGTCTACAAAACCCTTAAATTTTTAAACAATGACTAACCAAGACTACAAAAACCAAGCTCTGGCCGCCCTCAAGGGTAATTGGCCGAATGCTGTAATCGCAACTGTCGTTTACTGCTTGTGCGCGAGCATTCTCGTCGCGCCGGACTCCGTCAGCAACTTCATGGCGCTGCCCCCTTATATAACGATCTCATCAGGATTATTCGGCATCTTCGTATATATTCCTCTTTCAGTGGGATTCATTTGCGCTTTCAAGACCCTGCTCTTCAGCGGAGATGAAAGGATTACGAGAAACAGCTTCAAACACGGATTCAGCGACGGTGGATACTTCCACGTCCTCTGGGGATACATCCTTATGGAAATCTTCATTTTCCTCTGGACCCTCCTTCTGATCATCCCTGGCCTCATCAAGAGCTTCGCATACGCGATGACACCATACATCCTCGTAGATGAGCCTGAGCTTACGGCAAACCAGGCTATCGACAAGAGCAAGGAGATGATGAAAGGTCATAAATTCGACCTCTTCTACCTCTATCTCAGCTTCATCGGCTGGGGATTCCTCTGCCTGTTCACCCTCGGAATCGGCTTCCTCTGGCTCGTTCCATATATTGAAACATCACAGGCAGCCTTCTACAAAGACGTGAAGGAGCAGTACGAAAACAAAGCCGCCTAAAATAAGATACTAAATAAGACCGTCCGGAATTCTCATCACGAGGGTTCCGGATTTTTCATCTATTGACACGATGAAATCTTCGTGAAGAGGAATTAGAACTTCCTCCTCGGAGCCGTCCTTACGTACATAGACGCAAGGATTGCCAGGAATATCCTCTATCCCGGTAATCTCTCCGGCCTTGGAGCCGTCTTCGTTGAAAATCGTAAAACCGACCAGACCGGCATAGCCATCCTGGTCGTCGTCCTCGTAGTAGTCGATGAATACCGGCTGCCCTACGACTTCTTCGGCATCCTCAAGATTGTGGACGCCCGTTATCTTCACGAGAGCCTTTGAGATGCCTCTCTGCGAAATTGATTCAATAAAAAATGGAACCGGAAGTCCATCAAAATTGATGTACACCGGTTCCTTGATGTCAAGATCCTCCGGAGCAAAATCACGGAAACTCACGAGGAGCTCTCCGTCTGTCCCGTTGGACTTTAATACCTGAGCAATCTGCAGCAAGATTATGCCTCCTGTGCAGGTGCCTCAGCAGCAGCCTCCTCAGCAGCTGGCTCAGCTGCGGCAGCCTCTTCGGCAGCCTTTGCAGCGGCAGCAGCTTCTGCCTCAGCCTTCTTCTTTGCGAGTGCCTCAGCTCTCTCCTGGTTTACCTTAGCCTCTGCCTCAGCAGCAGCCTTGGCCTTGTCAGCAGCAGCCTTTGAAAGACCTTCCTTCTTAGCGGCGATCTTCTTGTCCTGCTCAGCCTTCCAGGCAGCGAACTTTGCGTCAGCCTGCTCCTGTGTGAGAGCTCCCTTAGCTACGCCACCCTGAAGGTGCTTCTTAAGGAGTACTCCCTCATAAGAGAGGATTCTGCGGGTTACGAGAGTAGTCTCGGCACCAACGTTAAGCCAAGCAAGTGCACGGTCTGCCTTGAGAACGATAGTTGCAGGGTTTGTGTTAGGGTTGTAAGAGCCGATCTGCTCGATGTAACGACCATCGCGAGGTGCGCGTGTGTCAGCCACAACAATGTGGAAGAATGCGAAATTCTTCTTTCCGTGGCGCTGAAGACGAATTTTAACAGCCATTGTGAATCTGTGTTAAATGATTGAAAATAAAAAACCTATGCTTCCAACTCGTGGGAGCGGCGACAAAGATAACTCAATTTCAAACATTTACAAAAATTGGTTTGTATTTTATTTATTAATTTTGTCCCTGAATATGAAAGTAGCACTTGTAACAGGCGGCAGCCGTGGAATCGGCCGCGCCATTTGCGTGAAACTCGCAAGTATGGGATACCACATCCTCGTCAACTACGTATCAAATGACGCGGCTGCGGAAGACACCCTCAATGAAATAAAGGCTGCCGGATCGACCGGCGAGCTGCTTAAATTCGACGTAAGCTCGGATGAAGAGTCTTCAAAGGCCATCAAGGCCTGGCAGGACGCAAATCCTACGGAATATATAGAGGTACTGGTGAACAATGCAGGTATCAGGAAGGACAACCTTATGCTCTGGCTCGAGGATTCAGACTGGTACAAGGTCATCTCCACCAACCTCAACAGTTTCTACAACGTCACCCACGCCGTACTCCAGGCAATGGCAGTGCACAAAAACGGAAGAATCGTCAATATGGCGTCCCTCTCAGGTCTGAAGGGACTTCCAGGCCAGACCAACTACTCTGCGGCCAAGGGCGGAATCATCGCTGCGACCAAGGCTCTCGCCCAGGAAGTGGCAGCCAGAAAGATTACCGTCAACGCCGTGGCCCCAGGATTCATCAAGACCGATATGGTGGACGGACTCGACGAGGCTGAACTCAAGAAGACTATCCCGGCAAAGCGCTTCGGAGAGCCGTCCGAGGTAGCGAACCTCGTAGGCTTCCTCGTATCACCGGAGGCCGCATACATCACCGGCCAGATCATCGGAATAAACGGTGGACTTTACTCATAGTCCCAACATCAACTGAAAATGAAGAAAATCCTTACAATACTTGCTGCGGCCATCATTTCTGCAGCAACCTGCTTCGCTGCGGACAATAACGCAGCACTGGCGAAAATCGAGAGCCTCAACGCTCCCGTCAAAAGCATCAGCGCCCAGTTCTTCCACAAGAGGACGATAAAGGCAGCCGGCAAGGTCATCAAGATGGAAGGAAACCTCGATTTTGCGAATCCGGACAAACTGAAGATGATATATACGACACCTGCGACTGACAAAATCGTCATCGACGGAAAAAATTTCACGATTGCACGCGGAAAAAATCCGCAGACATTCGACACGTCGAAGAACGCCCTTATGGCATCCCTCAGCAACACCCTTCTCAACTGCTTCAAAGGCAGGATCAGCACGGTGGCAGCTGACAACAACGCCGAGGTAAAAGTGGCCGAAACTGCTGACAAATACACAGTTACCCTTACGGCAAAGAAGGCGCAGACCAGAGGATATTCCAAGATCGTCCTTACTTACCGCAAGTCCGACGGACTTCTGATGACAATGGAAATGGAGGAATTCAGCGGAATAACAAACCTCTACACGATGTCAGGGGCGAAAAGAAATATCTAAAAGTTTTTTAAAAAGTTTTGGATATTCTGAAAAGTAGAGTATCTTTGCAGTCCCGAAATACAAACGGTCATCCGTTTTGTGGCGGACCAAGATCTGCGGATGTGGTGAAATGGTAGACACGCTACTTTGAGGGGGTAGTGGGCGTAGGCCTGTGCGAGTTCGACTCTCGCCATCCGCACAAAAGCTTCGAAGAGAAATCTTCGGAGCTTTTTTCGTATATTGCACCACTATGTCAGACGCAATTGAGAAAATAGACTTCGGAGCCCTGCCCCAGTCCGACCACACTCTGATCATCCAGGGAAGGATTTACCTGGACGACAACCTTGACTATGACCTTCCGGAAGAAATTCTGCACGGAAGCAAAAGGCCGTACAAACTCATAACATCCATCAACATCCTCTGTCATCAAGGCAGTCTGCGCATAACCGCCAACCAAAAGGAAATATATGCCCAGAAAAACGACTTGGTCATACTGCTGCCAGGAACGATCGTGGAAGGTTATGAACTATCTCCGGACTGCAAGCTGATGCTTACGGCAACGAAGATTAACAAGGAAAAGCAGATGGACAACCTGCCGCCGAAGAGCGCAATGGCCATCGTCTCAATGCTTATGGGCGTACAGGATCCATTCAAGATCTCCTTCAACGACAAGTTCGCAGATGTTCTGAGAGACCAGCTGCTGCTTGAAAGGAAGACGTACCCGATTCTCGAACCGGACTTTATCGAAGACGCCATAATGGGGCACTTTATGAGCATCGCATCCATAATCGCAAGCTGGATGCAGCTGAACTCGAGCGAAAAAGGCCCTCTTGTCAACCGAAACAGGGAGACCGAACTTCTGGCGAAATTTATGGACGCCATCCACAAGTATGCATCCACGGAGCGCAGCGTAGCCTTCTACGCCGACAAAGCCTGCCTTTCGGCCAAATACTTCGCAAGGATAATCACCAAGGTCAGCGGCAAGAAACCGGCCTTCTGGATCAAGCAATACGCCATCCTCGAGGCAAAGGCCCTGCTTTCTTCAGGCCAGTACTCAATCCAGCAGGTAAGCGACAAGATGAACTTCCCGAATCCTTCATTCTTCTGCAAATACTTCAGACAGGAAGTGGGAATGTCTCCGGGAAAATTTATGAAATCAAGATAGGGACTCAGGGCAGGATCTCAGCCTTGAGAGCATCCATTCCAAGGATGCAAGCCGACGTGAACACTGATGTCATCGACACTCCGAGGACTCCGTGCAGATTCAGGCTCTGACCGGTCATCAGCAGATTCGGAATCGGCGTCCTCGGCGAAAGAATCGTACCCATCGGGTTCATCCAGTCCTTCGCCACGCCAAAGGCCGTTCCGTTCGGCGTGCCCGTATATTTCTGATATGTCAAAGGCGTACTCGTAAACACCCTCTCGATGGCACCTGAAAGCCCTGGAATCGCCTTTTCAGCAAGGGAGAAACATTCTCCCGCCTTGGCCAGCTTGAGGTCCAGATACGCATCTCCCAGTCCCTCCACGGCCATAGGGCTCAGGATGTCCATATGAGTAGCATATTCTCCCCCTTCCGGAACATAGGTATGAACCAGCACGCTCTCGGTCTTCGAAGCATCCGGCCTCCAGAGATCAGCATCGGCCGTATGAACGAAGATATTCCTGTTCGGATATTTCAGCACACCAGGCTTCAGGCAGATGTTAGCAGTGAACATTCCGTAGGTATTCTTCAGGGATGCTATCCTCCTCCGGTAAATCTTCCTCAGCAGCTTCGTCTCTCCGACAAGGCCTAGAGTCACGGACGGGTGCGCACTGGAAATCACCCAGTCTGCAGAAAGCTCCTCTCCGGATTCCAGTTCCACCCTGGAAATGCAGCCTCCGTCCTCAACGAGACGGGCGACCTTGGCATTGGTCCGGATCTCTCCTCCGAAAGCCTTTATCTGGTCAGCCAGCCTGGCTGCGATCTGTCCGCCGCCTCCTTCCAGTCTCCAGGCG
>JAILCZ010000058.1 GCA_024689985.1 Bacteroidales bacterium
GCCGGCTTCCGCAATATGGGCAGAAATTTCGGAATCAAAGCCGTAATTGAGCTATAATCGGAGTACGGTTACAGCGCTTTCGTAGCATTCAGACCGAGGATCTTTTCGACCTCGGTCTTTATTTTATACCTGTCCCAGTCTGCACGGTTAGCGAAAATCATTACGTGGACATTCTGTTCAGGGTAATAGGCATTAAGAGCCTTGAATCCTCCGTTGTCTCCGGTATGATATACGCAGTCAGGCTCAATGAAGAGGCCGAATCCATACCAGGTGTCAGGTCTGTTCTGGTAGTCTGAATAAGGACTGCCCGAGACTACGGTTTCCTTTGTCATAAGGGCTGCGATCTTGCTTATGTCCCACCTTGACATCTCGTGGGTGGAGGTATAGATACCACCATCCGGACGGGTCGCGAAGAAGGTCTCTTCTCCGAAATCATACTCGTACCAGTCCTTCTTACCCTGCGAAGGGGCAGACGCCGTCCTTTCCTCCGGCATATCTTCCACATCTGCATATTCGTAGCCGTGAGCCATATTCGGAATCTGGTCCTGATGGTTCCTGTCGAAATAAAGGGTCTTGTCCATCCCCGCAGGGACGAAGACCTCCTTTTCCATATACTCCGTAAACTCCATTCCGCTGATTCTCTCAATGAGCTTGCCGAGAAGCACGAATGTAGGATTGATATACTCGTATGCCGTTCCCGGCTCAAAATTCAGATGGTCCAGTCCCTTTATATATTCCGTGGCAAGGTCTTCGTCCCCTGCTATTCTCTGCTCCTTCGTGAGGTATCCCCTCTCGTCAGGAATTCCTGAGGAATGGCTGAGAAGATGTCTTACTTTGATCTTTTCCCAGATCGGATCCGTGTATTCTGGAAAATACAAATTGAAATTGGCATCAAGGTCCACCAGGCCCTTCGAGGCCATATCTACGACGGCTGCGGCCGTAAATGTCTTAGAGCAGGACGCTATGTTGAAGAAAGTGTTTCCGTCGATGTGATTGCCCTTAGGCAGGGTGGCGAGGCCGTATCCTTTGTCAAAAATCACATCCTCTCCTTTCATAATGAGGACGGCTCCTCCGGGTTCTCCCTCTGGAAATATTGAAGTGAAAAGGCTGTCAAGAGCCAGCTGACGGGTCACCATAGATGGGGTATGATTACAGGAAACAAAGCTCAGGGCGGACAAAAACGCCCCTGCAACGATACTAATTGTCTTATTCATAACCTTAAATCTATAACTTTTTTCTCATAATTTGTAACTTTGACCTAATTGAGAATACGAGTAACAGATGCCCGTGAACAAAATAACAATCAAAGATGTGGCTAGAGAAGCCGGAGTTTCGACTACGGTGGTATCCAAGGTGATGAATGCGAAGAGGCTTCCGAACGGTCGCCTCGACTGCGAAACCTCAGAAAGCACGGCCCAAAGGGTTATGGAAGTCGTGAAAAGACTTGACTATCACCCGAGCAGGGTTGCTGCAGGTCTTAGAAAAGGAAAGCGCTTCGTCATAGGAGTAATCACTCCGGACATCTCTGAAGGAGCTTTCTCCGAAGCCGGAAAGAAAATTGAAGAAGCCGCCTACAAGGACGGCTACACGGTGATGTTCGGCAGCAGCAACGAGAACGCCGGCCGCCTGCGCAATCTGATGAGAGCCTTCTGCGAAAGCGGAATCGACGGACTCATCCTTACGCCCTGCGAAGGATCGGAGGAAATCATCCACTGCATAATGGAGAAGAAGATTCCCCTGGTGCTCTGCAACAGGGACATTCCAGGACTCGCAGATGCCGGCTGCGTACATATCGACAACAAGGGAAGCATCAAAATGGCGGTGGACCATCTTTACGGGAACGGCTACCGCAAGATTGAGATGATATCGGAGAATATGAAGGTCTCATCCCTTGACGACAGGGAGAAAAGCTACACCGAAACGATGGAGGCCTACGGTCTGAAGCCATATATCTACAGGACGGACGAAAAGACCGTGGAAGAAGACACCTTCAGATGCGTCAGGGAGGCTGCCGAGAAGGGTACAGAAGCCATTATCTGCCCCCGCATCCTCCAGTCTCTGTACAGCCTCAAGGCAATAAAGCGTCTTGGTCTGAGAATTCCCGAGGATATGGCGATTTTCTGTCACGACGACAATCCTGTATTCAATCTCTGCCACCCTACCGTATCATATATCTCACAATGTGCCAGCGAAGTGGGCGAAGAAGCCTACAAGATGCTCAAGAGAATGATGGACGGCGAGGCCGGTGGAAAAATAGTCATCTCTCCAAAGGTTTTCTTCGGCGATTCAACTGAAAAAACCTTGGTTAAATAGTAAATCTTACTATTTTTGTAAAAATTTTAAAAACCCTAGTATGAAAGTAGCAATCGTTGGCGCAAGTGGTGCCGTCGGCCAGGAATTCCTCCGCATCCTCGATGAGAGGAACTTCCCTATGGATGATCTCGTACTTTTCGGATCTGCAAGAAGCGCAGGCCGCAAGTACACCTTCAAAGGCAAGGAATATGAAGTCAAGCTTCTTCAGCACAATGACGACTTCAAGGATGTAGATATCGCATTCACCTCAGCAGGTGGCGGTACCTCTGCAGAATTCGCCGAGACCATCACCAAATACGGCGCAGTGATGATTGACAACTCCAGCCAGTTCCGTATGGACGCCGACGTTCCTCTCGTCGTTCCTGAAATCAATGCGGAGGACGCTCTCAACCGTCCTAGGGGCATCATCGCAAACCCTAACTGTACCACGATTATGATGGTTGTCGTTCTCAATCCTATCGAGAAGCTCAGCCACATCAAGAAGGTACACGTTTCTTCATATCAGAGCGCATCAGGTGCAGGAGCAGTCGCAATGGCAGAACTCCAGCAGCAGTACAAGGAAATCCTCGAGACAGGCGAAGCCAAGACAATCGAGAAGTTCCCTCACCAGCTCGCTTACAATGTCATCCCTCAGATTGACAAGATGACTCCTAACGACTACACGAAGGAAGAAATGAAGATGTTCAACGAGACTCGCAAGATTATGCACAGCGACGTCCGCACTTCAGCTACCTGCGTCCGTGTTTCATCCCTCCGTTCACATTCAGAGAGCGTCTGGTTCGAAACAGAGCAGCCTGTATCGGTTGAAGACATCCGCAAGGCTCTTGAGGCAGCACCTGGAGTGACCCTCGTAGACGATCCTCAGAACTATGTATATCCGATGCCTCTCGACAGCGCAGGAAAGGACGACATCTTCGTCGGCCGCATCCGCAAGGACCTCGCAGACGACAACGGAAACACCCTCTGGCTCACCGGAGACCAGATCCGCAAGGGTGCAGCCCTCAACGCAGTCCAGATAGCAGAGTACCTGATCAAAGTTGGTGATGTCAAGTAAAATTTGCTAACTTTACTTAACTAATACCTTATGATTATGAGAAAATTTTGGAAACTTTCACTGACTGTGGTATTTGCGCTTTTCGCACTGAATGCTTCAGCACAGTGGTATGCAGGAGGCAGCGCCACAATCAAGCTGACGGACGACCATCAGTCTGTAACACTTTCTCCTGAAGGCGGATTCTGGCTCGACGACACCTGGGCCGTCGGTGGAATCATTGACATTGCCGCAAACAACGACTACGGAACATTCGTACTCAAGCCATACGCAAGATACGCATTTATGCAACTTGGTCCAGTCACGGCTGTTGCCGAGGCATTCGTTCCAATAGGAGTCCAGGATGGAGACTTCCTCCTTGGAGCCAGCGTAGGTCCGGCCATACTCATCCCATTCACGGACAAGTTCTCATTCACTACCAGACTCGGATCCCTCGGATTTGTAGCTGGTCCTGATACGGACAACTTCCACCTTACTGCAGGTCCAGTTTCATTTGGACTTTACTACAGCTTCTAGGAGATATCTGATTGCAGCTTCCGCGAGAGCGAAGCCCAATCCACAATAAAAGAAAGCAGTAAAGAAGACCGGAGCAATTCCGGTCTTCTTTAGTGTTATACCGAGGCCAATCATAAACACGAGGACAATCCACGTGCGCAGAGGCATCATATTCGGAATGTTGACCTTTTCTTCCGGCAGTTCCTTGATTCGCCTGATGTTCTTGGTCACGATTGCCGTGAACATAAAATGAAATCCAGTGAAAATAAGGACAGCAAGAACTCCAATAAGAATCGGAGAAGTATTGTCCAGGCTCATCCAAGCCAAAATACCTGTCTTGGGGATGGTAATTGCAGGCACACCCCAGATAATGCCGTTGAGGAAGAAAAGCAGCTTTCTCATTTAGAAATTTTATATCTGTTCAGACACCACAGTTCCGACGCAAACATAACGCCCATTGAAACATAGGGTGACAATGCGTCGGAATCACGTGTGCTGAGCTCTATGAAAACATAATTAATAACGAATACGGACAATCCGCAAAGAAGCAAAATCAGTGCGAATGCCAGAAGTTTCTTCGTGCTTGCACTTTTATGACGTCTTGCGAAAATAGGCATTGCCAATGCAGGCATAAGCGAAAGCAACGTACTGATTATCAAATATGTATTCATAAAATTAATTTAATTCAAAGTTACCAGATGACGACTCTGTCCTCTTCTGGTCTGAACATAGGATCACCCTCCTTGATGCCAAAGGCCTCGAAGAATGTGTCGAGGTTGCGGAGGGAAACGTTTACACGGTTCTCACCAAGTGAGTGAACGTCCTGAAGTGTAAGGCGTGACTTCTCCTCGTCAGTGATGTTCTGAGCCCATACGAGACCGTATGAGAGGTAGAAGCGCTGCTCTGCTGTGAAGCCGTCGATTGGCTCCGGATGATTCTCACCGAATGAATTCTGCATAGCGGTGTAAGCGATGCGGAGTCCGCCGTGGTCTGCGATATTCTCGCCGAGGGTTGCGGCACCGTTTGCCATAACGCCAGGAAGAACCTCAACTTCGTTGAACTGCTCGACTAGCTTCTGAGCCTTTGCCTTGAACTTCTCGGCATCCTCTGCAGTCCACCAGTCGTTCATATTGCCCTCCTTGTCGAAGAGACGGCCCTGGTCATCGAAACCGTGGGTCATTTCGTGGCTGATGACGACACCGATTGCGCCATAGTTGACTGCATCGTCTGCATCAGGATTGAAGAAAGGCGGCTGAAGAATACCTGCAGGGAAGCAGATTTCATTCGTTGTCGGGTTGTAGTATGCGTTTACCGTCTGAGGAGTCATACCCCACTCAGTCTTGTCAACCGGCTTGCCGATCTTGCTGAGTTCGTCCTGAACGTGCCAGAGAGTAGCGGCACGGCGGTTCTCATAATATGACTTCTGAGGATCGATCTCGAGTGTGCTGTAATCCTTCCACTTGTCAGGATAGCCGATCTTCACGATGAAGTTGGCGAGTTTGTCCTGAGCCTTGGCCTTGGTCTCGTCGCTCATCCAGTCGAGACTGGCAACGTGCTCTCCGAGGGCCTTCTGGATATTCTTCACGATTTCAAGCATATGCTGCTTGTCCTTCTCAGGGAAGTACTTCTCGACATACATCTTGCCCACAGCCTCTCCGAGGTATGAGCTAGGCACGCGCATAGCCCTCTTCCAACGAGGCTTCTGCTCCTGGATACCAGCCATCTGGCGAGAGAAGAAATCGAAGCTTGCAGCATAGAAATCGTCGCTGAGGCTACCTGTAGCATCGCTTACGAGCTGAGCCTTGAGGTAGTTGCGGAGCTTTGCCACGTCAATAGTAGCGAACATCTTGTCCACTGCCTCGAAATATGAAGGCTTGCAGACAACGACCTTCTCCTGCTCAGGGATTCCCATAGCCTCAAGGTAAGACTTGAGGTGGAGGTTAGGATATTTTGCGTACATCTCCTCAGGTGTCATCGGATTGTACTGAGCCTGGACGTCACGCTCCTGAACCATAGACCAGGTAGGAACGGCGATTGCCATCTGGATATCGTATGCATCCTGTGCGACAGCATCAGAATTCTCAACTCCGGCAAGGGCGAGCACCTTCTTGAGATACTCGAGGTAACCCTCACGGATGGACTTGTTCTCCTCCTTGAGATAGTAATCACGGTTGCCGAGTTCGAGACCGGTACCGTCAACATAGAGGATATTCATCGAGCTGTTCATAAGGTCGGCGCTGTTGTATGCGCCCCAGACTCCGCCTGAACCTGTAAGTCCCTGCTTTGCGGCAGCGACGACATAAGACTCGATATCAGTAATCTTGTCAAGCTCTGCGAGATATGGTTTCAAAGGAGCCGCACCCTCGGCATTGAGTCGTACTGAATCGAGGCCCTGCTTGTAGAGGTCTGCAATCTTCTGCTCGTTTGAGCCAGCCTTTGTCTTGAGGTCTGCGAGACTCTTGAAGAGTTCGTTGAGACGAACCTGATTGTTCTCGTCGATTACGTTGAATGATCCGAAACGTGCGAACTCAGGCTTGAGCGGATTGTTCTTCTGCCATCCGCCAGTTGCGTACTGGTAGAAGTCAGCTCCCGGAGCGACTGTCGTATCAAGATTTGCGAGTGGAAGAGCAGGTGTCTTCACGGCCTTCTCGCCGCAGCATCCTGCCAGTGCCACCATAGTCATAGCCATAGCGAAAAACTTGTTTTTCATAAACACGGTTAATTAATTATAACAACTTTCAATTCTATCAGTCACAGACACTACTTCGCATCCATTGCCTGGCAGGCTGTGATAGCGATCATCTTGTAGATGTCGTCAACCGAACATCCGCGGCTGAGGTCGTTTACCGGACGGGCGATACCCTGGAGGATAGGTCCGATGGCCTCAGCGCCGCCGAGACGCTGAACGAGCTTGTAGGCGATGTTGCCGACCTCGAGGTTAGGGAAGACGAGGACGTTTGCCTTGCCGGCGATGTCAGAGCCTGGAGCCTTCTTAGCTGCAACTGAAGGGACGAGGGCTGCGTCAGCCTGGAGTTCACCGTCAACCTTGAGAGCCGGATCGAGTTCCTTTGCAAGACGGGTAGCCTCAACGACCTTGTCCACAACCTCGTGAGTTGCCGAACCCTTTGTAGAGAATGAGAGCATTGCGACCTTAGGGTCTGCAAATCCTGCAACGCTCTTCGCTGTCTGAGCCGTACATACGGCAATCTGAGCGAGCTGTGATGCGTCTGGTGAAGGTGTAACGGCAACGTCTCCGATTACGAGCACGCCGTCCTCTCCGTATTCAGGAGCCTTGGTAAGCATAAGCATAGCGCCGCTGACGCAAGAGATGCCAGGTGCGCACTTGATGATCTGGAGGGCTGGACGGAGGGTGTCACCCGTA
>JAILCZ010000067.1 GCA_024689985.1 Bacteroidales bacterium
CTCAAGTTCTTCTGGGCACTGACTCTGTTCGCACTGATGTGGCTTTCACTAAGAAGGATTGTCGGCTTGCCGTCCGCATCATAAAAATCAGGAAGAGCCTCAACCTTGTATCGAAGATCGTATGACTTCGGAGACATATAATGAGGATACTTGATGATTATGGCAAAGACATCATTCTCAATAATTGGTGTATATAGTTTTGATCCTCTCATACCCATAGCACTGACGAGGAATCTGGTCTTCTCCGGGAAATTAAGGCCATTGAGAGCAAAATAACCAGCGGAATCAAGCTGATTGATTGTCTGGAAATTGATGCTCGGTGCACTGAACGAAAGCATTGCCTTCTTTGCCGTCTTTCCAAGAGGTGCAATAACGTGACCGTAAAGGGACTGGGTAAACTCCTTGCCACAGGCCGGCATAGGAACCTTTCCAGCCTCGATTGCAGGCAGGTCGTAATAATTCCAGCCCTGAGTAAGCATAAGAAGGTCGGCATCGGCCATCTTGTCCGCCATAGGACGCGCCGGATCAAAATATCTCCAGGAATCCTCGACAAAGGACTTGAGCTCACTTCCAAGATAGGTATAGGAAATGATATTGTAGCCCTCTCCAGTATATGGAGCATAAGAATCATCCATTACGGAAACAGAGAAATCGCCACCGATGAGTTTTCTATCCTCATTCTGCACAGAAACGCCAAGTGACACCTTCTCCCTTGGTCCATATTCTTCCTTCATACCATATATTTCAGCCTTTGAAAGATTAGGTACGACGAAGAACGGTCTTTCTGCAAAAACATTTCCCGCACCATCAATGATGGCCAGGTTGTTGATTCCCGGTGTAAGATCTCCGACAGGGAAATTCACGACCATCCTATCATCCTGAAGCCTGGCCTTGTAATACATCTCGCTGCCATCGTGAATCACGGCGTACTTGCTGCCGTAATTCTCAAGTCCGCGAACGGTAATGTTGGCTTTGACGAAACTCTCGTCAATGGAAAGATTGATGACAGCAGCCTCTGTCTCCGGCTGAGGCATCGATATTCTTTCTTCAGAACCGTCTAAAACCGCATAAATCTCCGCGGCTTCCGCTACAGGGACCTTGACTTTTCCGAAACCGTGTTCATCCGTTATGAAAACGGCGACGACTGTTCCGTCTGAATATATTTTTCCGGTTGTCCTCGTTCCTTCTCCGTTGGAATTGACGGCCTTGACACCATATACGGCTCTCGTTCCTGCAAGGGCGCGTCCGCTCTCAGGAAGGAACTGGACATCGATTTTCTTATCCTGCTTCTTCTCTTTTTCGAACGGACTCTTTACACCAGCATCCGTGTACGCTTCTGACCTTCTGACCTTCTGCTCCACGAGTTCATTGATGTAATCATCCTTCAAAGGGTTTCTGATTTCAATGTTCTTGTAGAACATGTACTCGGCGTCCTTGTTCATCATCCAGTAAGTATATGCCCTTATTACGGATACACCCGTAACGACGTTATCCGGAATGACGAGATAACCTGTAAAGGAATCATCGTCCCAGCTCCTTTTGATCTTTGCCCTGAACTGGAGCGTTTCCTTTACGACATCCTTCCCCACATAATAGTCATTCTGGTACATTGAGCTTAGAAGTTCAACATATACATAATTGCACTCGGCATATTCAGAGAGGGCTGAAGCATTCTTGAGATATGCCTTGAAGCGGATGGTATCGCCTACGCAATAGACATCCCTGTCCGTGTGCAGATACAGTTTTTCCGGAGAAAGAAACTTTGAAAACTTTGCGAAATTATCCTCCTGCGCATTAGCAGAAAACGCCAGGGCAAAAGCCGCCAGCAATGCGATTATTTTTTTCACAGCTATCAGTGTTATCTGGGTTATTACGAGATAAGGTTATTGAGGTATAGGGTTATACGTGGAATAAATATAGAAAAAAATTCTCAATGTTAGAATCGTATGGTATAAAAAAAGGGAGTAACCTCACGGCCACTCCCTCGCTCATTATATATATAAAAGGTTAGAATATTTTATTTCCAGCCGTCATTCTGTCCGAGGTTAGGATCAAGAGTGATCTGACCTGACGGAATTGGCTCAAGATAGTACTTGTCGTTCCAAACACGGTCAACAGTAGTACCACCTGCATTGACAGCTGCAGTGTTGTATGGTGACTTGTAGTTGTCAACGAAGAAGTTGTCACCCTCGATGCTGCTCCAAGTAGTACCAAGCGATGTACAGTACTCCTGGAGAGCGGCAACTGATGCTCCGGTATATCCTCTAGGGTTGACCTTGGTATCAAGCTGTGAGCCGAGAGCCCATCTCATAAGATCATCGTGACGGAAGCCGTCTGCCATAAGCTCGACACGGCGGTCGCGGCGGATCTCCTGAAGGATGATGCTTGAAGATGCATCGTTAGGATCGTCGGTGATTGCAGTACCGTTTACGCTGACGCTGTTGGCTCCTGAATAAGTGAGAGCAGGGAGATTTCCGTGCTTGTTACGAAGGAGGTTGACAGTCTTGTCAAGGTCGCTCTGGGTGATAGCACCAAGCTCTGCGCAAGCCTCTGCATAGTTCTCAAGAACCTCTGAGTACTGGAAGATAGGGCCGTCGGTATCGTTGCTAGGTGCATTCCAGGTTCCGTTTGCCTCGTAGTTCGCTCTCTGGTTGAGGTCGAGGAACTTGAATGTCCAGAAACCTGTAGTAGAGACAATACCGTAATCCCAGGCAGTACCGATGATAGGAAGGATCTGGTCATAAACCGTAGCCGCAAGACGGGCATCACGATTCTCAAATATACCTGCGATAGACTGGTCAGAGTATGTTGAGCTCTGGTAGCAAGGAAGACCGTCTGACATAGCATAGCTCTCCATTGCACTTCTGGTAAGTCCCCAGGTAGGTGTTGATGAATCAATCCAACCATACTGTGAATGTGCCATAGAAACCTTTCCACCATTTACATTGGCAAGAGTGTAGATCTTATAGAGAAGAACCTCTTTGTTGTTGACGAGTGAAAGTGACGTGTACATTCCCTTGTAATCGGTAGTCACCTCGTAGAGACCGCTGTTCATAACTTCTGCCGCAGCATTCTTTGCAACGGTGAGGAAGGTATTTGAATCACCACCTGGTGTATTATGATACTTCTCCCAAGTTCCCTCATAAAGAGCTACACGTGAAAGGAGTGCATTAGCAACCATATTGTTTACAGTATTCTCCGTGGCTTCGTCAGGAGAGTAGCAGTTTTCTGCTGCAAACTTAAGGTCGGCAACGACATTCTGCATAACTGTAACACGGCTGTCTCTTGCCCTGGTCACATTTTCTTCCTTTGAGAAATCAATCTCGTCCTCGACCCAGACTACGTCACCGTAAGTCTTTACGAGCTGGAAATGATAGAGGGCACGGAAGAAACGCGCAATACCTTTCCAGTGGTTTGCGGCCTCCTCAGAAAGACCTGGAACGCGGTCAACACGGTTGAGGAGGATATTTGCCTCACGGATTCTGGAATAAGGAGTATTCCAAGCTCCTGAAGACGCAGGGACATTCTTGGTGAACTCCGTGAATGACTCTGTTGCATAGTCATCAGTAAGAGTCTCTGAATGATACTGGCCTCTTGTCCAACCGCTACCATAGCTGAGTTCGTCAAGGTAGTCGTAGAACTTCCAAGAGAAATTTTCAAGAGCTGTTTCAGAAGTCCAGTTTGTAGCATCTGAGTTGCTGTCGAGCGGCGTCCTGTCAAGGTAGTCGTTACAGCTGCTCAAGCTCACGACTGCGAGAGCAGTCAATGCTGTCTTGAATATTATATTTTTCATATTATCTCTCATTTTCAAATTTAGAATGTAATCTGAACACCACATGACCACTGACGGTTGAATGGCATTGCACGTCCGGCGT
This sequence comes from Bacteroidales bacterium, assembly GCA_024689985.1. Classification (GTDB taxonomy): domain Bacteria; phylum Bacteroidota; class Bacteroidia; order Bacteroidales; family UBA932; genus Cryptobacteroides. The sequence continues at coordinate 3,876 of JAILCZ010000067.1, forward strand.
ATCTCATATCGACACCGTCAACGATGCCGCTTGAGCCAGACCATCCACCTGTAAGCTCAGGATCCATTACGCCATCGATATGGTCGAATGTGAGGAGGTTCTGAACGCTGAAGTAAACTCTTGCCTTCTCGATCATAATCTTCTTGGTAAGGTTCTGAGGTACGGTATAACCGACGGTCAGGTTCTTTACTCTGAGGTATGCGAGGTTGGCGAGGTACTTGGTCTGAGGTGCGAAGTTGTTGCATCCTGAGTTGCCAGGAAGACCAGAGAGAGAGCCGAAGCTACCATTGATGTATGGACGAGGGAATGCCGCATCCTGATTGTCCTCTGTCCAGTAATCGAGCTGGTTGGAGAAGATGTTCATCTGAGCACCTGCTGCGTGAGGGATGAAGAGTGAAGAAGTTGTCCACATATCACGCTTGCCGACACCCTGGAAGAGAATCTCGAAGTCGAAGCCCTTGTACATAGCGCCGAGACGGAGAGAATACTCATATCTAGGAAGAGCGTTTCCGATTCTCTTGAGGTCGCCGTGGTCATCGATCGTACCCTTTCCGGTATCGATTACGTCGTCGTCATTGAGATCCTTGTACTTGATGTCACCTGCACCGAACTGGAATGAACCATTTGCAAGGTATGTCTGGTCAGGCATAGAACTCATATCATCGTTTGAAGTGAAATATCTGTCGGTTTCGAATCCCCAGATTTCACCAAGCTGCTTGCCTTCATACCAGCTCTGGAGAGCACCTGTGGTGTTGTTCCACTTGGTAATCTCTGACGTGGCGTCTGCGAGGGTGAAGGTTCCGTAAATGGCGAGGTCCTTTGTGAATGAGTGATTGTAGTCAATCTGGAGTTCCCATCCGTTTGTCTTGAGGTCACCACCGTTCTCGAGAGGAGCTGCTGCAATACCTACATATTTTACGATTTCATTACCATTGACAAGCATACCGATATTTCTTCTCTGGTACCAGTCGAAGGTAAGATTGAGCTCGTTGTCGAGGAATGAAGCGTCAAAACCGAAGTCGAGAGTACGGATCTTCTCCCAGGTCATATCAGAGTTGACTGCTGAAGGAGTTGAAACCGTTGTCTTCTGGATGTAGTCTGAACCCTGCCAAGAAACATCCTCACTTGAAAGGGTTGCGATGTATGGATACCAAGATGTAAGAGCCTGGTTACCTACAGAACCATAAGAACCACGGAGCTTGAGAGAAGGTACATATGGCTTGATGCTCTCCCAGAATGGCTCCTCTGAAATCTTGTAACCAACTGATGCAGATGAGAAGAATCCCCACTGCTTGCCAGGACGGAATGATGAAGAACCATCATAACGGCCATTGACCTCAACGAGATATTTCTCCTTGTAGTTGTAGTTGACACGTCCGAAGAAACCTGCAGTAGCCCTGTCCCTGAGAGCCTCATCTACAGACGCCTCTGCATTGCCGCTTGTAAGGTTGAGGGTTGCAAGGTCTGCATTGAGAACTCCATTTACGGTGAGAGACTGGCTGTCGTAACGGAGGTCTTCGGTATTGGCACCGACCTTCACTGCGAAATTATGGGTATCCTCATCAAGAGAGAATACATAATCGAAGTAAGCGTTTGCAGTGTTGGAAATCTTGCTTACGAATGTTCTCTGAATGAAATCAGATGTGGTAACTGCAGTCTTCTTAGGGAATGACCAGTTAGCCACATAGTAAGGCTGACGCATCGTCCTGTTCTCATAATTGTATCTACCTCTTGTGTAGTCACCATAGAATGAGAGACCAGGGAGGATGTTGATACGGACGTTGCCACCGAGGGTGAGATACTGATCCTCTGAAGTACAGATGCTTTCGTTTGCAACATATGCGTTACCGTGACGGAAGTAAAGACCTTCACCTGATTTTGAAGCGTCGCTGTAGTATGATCCGTCCGCGAGCTTGGCACCGTCAGAAATACCGAATGGGAAGAAGGTAGGGAAACGCATTGTGTAGTAGAGAAGACCCATTGCGCCGTTTGAAGCCTCATAACCGTAAGGATACTCGTACTTCTTCTCCACATACATAACCTTCGTACCTACGTTGAGCCAAGGCTTGAGCTGGGTGTTCGTAGAGAGGTTGAGGTTATATCTCTGAACGTCATTCTTCTTTGCTGCCCTGAGCGTACCTTCTGTCTTGTTGTAGCCGAGACCGATATTGTACTTCGTGTTGCCGGAATTGCCGGAAATGTTCACGTTGTGGGTGTGTGAGAATGATGTCTTGAAGAGTTCCTTGTTAGGGTCGGATACTCTGTAGTAGTATGGAGTACCGCCGATGAACTCATAGTCCTGGCCATAGGTATAGACAGGATTGCTGAGGTTGCCGGAATAATTGTCGAACCAGTTTTCGATACCGGTACCGAGATTCTTGTAGTACATTCCGAATGCCTCGATGTCAGAACCGTCCACGTTCTTCTGTGCGAGGATGCCTTCCTCCAACTGGGCGAGGATACCTTCCTTGTCAGTGATGTACTTAGGAAGTCCGATAGCCTCGTTCCAAGAGAGGTTGTTCGAATATGTGATCTGCACGTTGTCCTTTACGGCAGAACCATCCTTCGATGTAATGAGGACTACACCCCAGGCAGCACGGGATCCGTAGATGGAAGCCGAAGCCGCATCCTTGAGGACTGAAATGCTCTTGATATTGTCAGGGTTGACAAATGAGAGATCAGGAACCTCAACTCCGTCGAGAAGGAAGAGTGGCTTGTTGTCTCCGTTGATTGAGCCTGTACCACGGATCTTCACGGTAGGAGAAGATGTAAGGTCATTGTTGCTGTAAACGATTGAGAGACCAGGTACGGTTCCCTGGAGTCCCTTCGTGACGTCAGCCACAGGCTTGCTGCCGAAGGTCTTGTCAACGTCGACTGACGTAACGGCACCTGTAAGGTTGACTTTTTTCTGTGTACCGAAGCCGACTACAACGACTTCGTCAAGGAATTCTGTATCCTCCTCGAGGACGACGCGGAGGTTGTTGCCTGCTTTTACTTCTACAGTCTTGAAGCCAATGCAAGTTACTTGAAGGGTTGCATTGGAAGGAGCTACGATAAAGAAATCACCCTTATCGCCTGTCATTGTTCCATTGGTTGTTCCCTTTACAATAACGGTAGCTCCGATGACTGGCTGACCCTTGGTATCCACAACAGTACCTGTTGCCTGCTGCTGAGATGCCTGTACGCTAGCTGTCGAAGAGTTACCATTGGAAGCCGGGGCTGCGTAAGAAGACGGAGCGCAAATCAATGCGGTACCGAGCACAACTCCCGCAAGGAACTTCATTGTACGAGTTCCCTGAATAGGTTGAACTTCACTCATAAACATTAGTTTTTTGGTTAAAAATTAGGGTTAGAAGACTTCTTGGGGGTTAGTTGTCCGTTTTGGTTAAGCCCATTAAGTTCTTCTACTTTTATACTTTTCCTTTTGCCAATTTTTTCACAAAGACGCATCACAAAAAAAGGGGACACGTCATCCGTGTCCCCAAATATACTAAATTGTATAATAATTCGGTCGTATTTTCTGAGATTATTTCGCTTCCTGAGGCTTTCTAAGCAAGAAAAGACCCAGCATCGTGATCGCAGCATTCACAAGCAGAAGCTCAAATCCCATCGTATATCCGAAGGAACCGAGAAGCCACGCACGGAGGAACCAGCAGATAATCGGAGCGGCGATACATACGATCGGAACGAACTTGTCGCGGACCTGAGTCTTGCACATCATTCCGAAGGCGAACATTCCGAGCAGAGGGCCATAGGTGTAGCTTGCGATGGAGTAAACTGCAGAAATGGCATCCTGGCTGTTGAGAGCTTCGAAAATCACTATTACGACGCCCATAGCGACAGCCATACAGAGATGTACCGTCTTTCTGGTCTTTGTAAGCTTGTTCTCATCCTGCTTCTTGTCTGCCTGGAGAATGTCGAGGGTGAACGATGTAGTAAGCGCCGTAAGTGCCGAACCTGCGGCCGAATATGCGGCTGCCACAAGACCTACGATGAAGAGGATGCCGACGAATACCGGGATGGTATTGTGGGTTGCCACGAGGCCGAAGAGGTCGTCTGATTTCTCAGGCATAGCCTGTCCGAGATGGCCTGTCCAGTAAATCGTAAGAATTGATCCGAGGACGAGGAAGAGGAAGATTACGACAAGCTGGGTAAAGGATGTCGTGATCAGGCTCTTCTTGGCGTCTCCCTGGTTCTTGCAGGCGAGGCTGCGCTGCATAAGGTCCTGGTCGAGGCCTGTCATAGCGACAACCATAAAGATACCAGCGATGAACTGCTTCCAGAAGTAGAGTCCAGACTTAGGGTCATCGAAGAAGAACATCTTCGGATTTCCTTCGGTCGCCACCTTCGATACGAAGGCGCCGAAATCAAGGCCGAGCCCCTTCGCGATGAACACGATGGAGAGGACGACTGAAAGCACGAGGCAGAGGCTCTTGAGGGTATCCGTCCAGACGACGGTCCTCACGCCTCCCTGAAGCGTATACAGGCCGATCAGAAGGATTGATACGGCTACGTTTACTACGAACGGAATGCCCAGAGGAGCAAACACCAGTGACTGGAGCACGATGCACACCACGTAGAAGCGGACTGCGGCACCGAGGATCTTCGAGATGAAGAAGAACCAGGCTCCCGTCTTATGAGACGATATTCCGAATCTGTCATCAAGATATCCGTAGATTGACACCAGGTTCTTTTTATAGAACAAAGGTATCAGCACATATGCGATGATGAAGTAGCCGACGACGAAGCCGAGTACCATCTGCATATACGACCATCCCTTTCCGGCAACCATACCAGGAACGGAGATGAATGTCACTCCGGAGATCGGAGCGCCCATAGCTGCGATTGCTGAGATATACCAGGGGACTCGGCCTGTGAAGGCTTCGCTCTGTGAATGTCCCCTGTTCGCAAGCCAGGAGATAAGGAACAGCAGACCAAAATAGCCTGCTATTGTCAAGATGACGAGATAAGGGCTCATATTAGTGTTATTCTTTTTATGGGGTTATTCTTCCGGTTTGAAGGTTGACTGGATGAAGAGTTCGTCCATCTGCACCTGGTCAATCTGCGAAGGAGCGTCGATCATCACGTCGCGGCCCTGGTTGTTCTTAGGGAATGCGATGTAATCACGGATGGTCTCCTGGCCGCCGAAGAGGGCGCATACACGGTCAAATCCGAATGCGAGGCCTCCGTGAGGCGGAGCACCGAACTTGAAGGCGTTGATGATGAAGCCGAACTTGTAGTCAGCCTCTTCCTTGGTGATGCCGAGGATTTCGAACATTCTCTCCTGCATTGCAGCCTCGTGGATACGGATTGAACCGCCACCGAGCTCAGTGCCGTTGAGGACGAAGTCGTATGCATTGGCGCAGACGCGCTCAAGGTCTTCCTTCTTGTCTGAATAGTACCAGTCGAGGTGCTCTGGCTTAGGAGCCGTGAACGGATGGTGCATAGCATAGAAGCGGTTGGTCTCGTCATCCCACTCGAAGAGAGGGAAATCAACAACCCAGAGAGGTGCGAAGACCTTAGGGTCGCGGTATCCGAGACGGTTGCCCATTTCTATACGGAGCACGCCGAGCATTGTCTGGGCCTTTCTCTTGGCGCCGCAGAGGATGAGGACGAGGTCGCCCTTCTTGGCCTCGGCAGCAGCGACGATGGCCTGGATCTGCTCCGGAGTGTAGAATTTGTCAACTGATGACTTGACGGTGCCGTCCTCGTTGAGCTTGATGTAAACGAGGCCCTTGGCTCCGACCTGAGGACGCTTGACCCACTCTGTAAGCTGGTCAAGTTCCTTGCGGGTATATGATGCCGCACCCGGTACGGCGATTGAACCGATGTACTCGGCGCTGTCGAAGACGGAGAATCCGAAGCCCTTCGTCTGGGCCGTGATATCGTGGATCTCCATTCCGAAGCGGATATCCGGCTTGTCTGAGCCGTACTTGTCCATAGCATCGTACCAGCTCATTCTAGGAATAGGATTAGGGATGTCAACGTTCACGATCTTCTTGAAGAGCGTACGCATCATTCCCTCGAATGTGTTGAGCACATCCTCCTGCTCCACGAAACTCATCTCACAGTCAATCTGAGTGAACTCAGGCTGACGGTCAGCGCGGAGGTCCTCGTCACGGAAACAGCGCACGATCTGGAAGTAGCGGTCATAACCGGCGACCATAAGGAGCTGCTTGAATGTCTGAGGGCTCTGAGGAAGGGCGTAGAACGTTCCCGGATTCATTCGTGAAGGCACGACGAAGTCGCGGGCTCCCTCAGGAGTTGACTTGATGAGGTATGGGGTCTCGATTTCCATGAAGTTCTGGGAATCGAGGTAGTTTCTGATCTCGATCGCGATGTTGTGGCGGATCTTGAGAGCCCTCTGAAGAGGGTTGCGGCGAAGGTCAAGATATCTGTACTTCGCACGGAGGTCCTCACCGCCGTCGCTGTTGTCCTCGATGGTGAAAGGAGGGGTCACAGACTTGTTGAGTATATTGATTGAGTCAAGCTGGATTTCGATGTCTCCTGTATCCATCTTGGCGTTCTTGCTCTCACGCTCAACCACTTCTCCCGTTGCCTGGATCACGAACTCACGTCCGAGCGAGTTTGCCGTCTCAACGAGTTCTGCAGGAGCGTCAGCCTTAACCACGAGCTGTGTAATTCCATATCTGTCTCGGAGGTCGATGAATGTCATTCCGCCGAGTTTTCTGCTTCTCTGCACCCATCCTGCGAGGGTGACTTTCTTTCCCGCGTCTGATGCGCGGAGCTGTCCACAAGTATGTGTCCTATACATAATTCAATGTTTAATAGCAGGCAAAATTACAAATTTTGGCGATTATACCCTATATTTGCCCCGTATATATCGACATATCTAATCGATATCAGTCAAAACAGGAGTTCAAGAATGGAAGTCAGAGCAAAAAAGGCCCTAGGCCAGCATTTTCTTACAGATCAGAGTATTGCCAAAGCCATTGTCGACGCCCTCCAGCCGGAGGACGGAGTAAAGGATGTCCTTGAGATAGGACCGGGAATGGGCGTACTCACCCAGTACCTGATGCCAAGGGAAGACGTTGACCTCAAGCTCGTCGAGATCGACGGAGAATCCGTCGATTACCTTCTCACACACTTTGCAGATATGCAGGGAAGGCTTCTTCAGGCAGACTTCCTCAAGATGGACCTCGGCAAGTTCTTCAAGGACAGGTTCTGCGTCATCGGCAACTTCCCATACAACATCTCCTCACAGATCTTCTTCAAGATCCTCGACCACAAGGAGAGCATCCCGCAGGTCGTCTGTATGATTCAGAAAGAGGTCGCAGAGCGAATCGCCGAGCAGCCTGGCACCAAGACCTACGGCATCCTGTCCGTCTTCCTCCAGGCCTGGTATGACATCGAGTATCTTTTCACCGTAGGCCAGGGAGCATTCTGCCCTCCACCTAAGGTCAAATCGGCCGTCATCCGACTCAAACGCAACTCCAGAACAGACCTCGGCTGTGACGAGAAACTCTTCAAGACCGTCGTAAAGACAGCCTTCGGCCAGCGCAGAAAGACACTGCGCAACTCCCTGAAACAACTGATCGGCGCAAAGGCCACCGCTGAATCCTGGTCAGCCGACCAGACGGCCGCCTTCATCGCCGATCCTGTCTTCGAACTCCGCCCGGAGCGCCTCAACGTCGAGGACTTCGTGGCCCTCACCCTCCGCCTCAGCTAGCCTCTTCCAGATTACTCTGATTGCTTGGATTATTCCTGACTGACTGCGTCAGCCAGGCTCCTTGCGAGATCGAGGAATGCCATTGAATCCGGACGGGAACCCAGAGCCACTGGCTCACCGGAGTCGCCGCCTTCACGGATACCCTGGACGATTGGAATCTGGCCAAGGAGAGGGATGTCGTATTTCTCGGCCATCTTCTTGCCGCCATCCTTGCCGAAGATGTAGTATTTGTTCTGAGGAAGCTCCTCAGGAGTGAACCAGGCCATATTCTCCACGAGTCCGTAGATATGACGGTTGACATTCTTGTTGCGGAACATATCGATACCCTTCTCGACATCGGCAAGAGCCACGGCCTGAGGGGTGGTGACGATGACTGCTCCAGTCATAGGAATGTCGTGGACGAGACTGATATGGATGTCTCCCGTTCCAGGAGGCATATCAATGAGAAGGAAATCAAGCTCATCCCACTTCACCTGAAGGATCATCTGCTTAAGAGCGTTGCAGGCCATAGGGCCTCTCCAGATGAGGGCCTGGCCAGGCTGGGCGAAATAGCCGATGGACATCCACTTGACGCCGAACTTCTCAAGAGGGACGATGAGCTCCTTGCCGTCCACCTCGACGGCCTCAGGCTGCAGGCCCTCGGTAGCCGTCATAACAGGTACAGAAGGACCATATACATCGGCATCTGCAAGGCCGACCTTGTAGCCCAGCCTGGCCAGAGCGACGGCGAGATTGACGGCGACGGTAGATTTGCCCACGCCACCCTTGCCGGAAGCTACTCCAATGATGTTTTTCACACTGGTAAGCTGCTCAAGAGTCAGATCGTTGATGTTATTCTTCTTTGCGGCCTTCGGAGCCTCTTTGACCTCTGTCTTTACCTCAACGAGAATATCCTTGCCGAACGCCCTGTAAAGGGCAGCCTTGGTACTGCCGACAAGATACTCCGTAAGAGGATCCCTGTGCTTGGAAAAAGCGAGGTACACGCAGACGGCATTGCCGTCCACGTCCACCCTGTCAATCATACCCAGCTCCACGATGCTCCTGTCATCCTTTGCAGGATGGCGGACATCAGAAAGAACCTTAATTATATCCTGTTCTGTCATAATTACTTAACTATATTCATTTCGTCGCGGAGGTATCCTGCACCACCGACCTTGTCCATAAGGAGGAGGACATAGCGGATATCGACGCAAATACATCTCTGAAGGTCCGGCTCGAACATAATGTCGCTGGACATAGACTCCCAGTTGCCATCGAAGGCAAGACCGATGAGATTGCCCTCGGCATCCATAACAGGGCTGCCTGAATTACCGCCCGTGATGTCACAGTTGATGAGGAAGCAGGCAGGAACCTTGCCATTCTCAGGCATAGCGTAATCGCCGAAATCCTTGGCCTTCCAGACCTCTTCAAGTTTGGCAGGAACCCTGAACTCGTAATTGGAATTGTCCTTCTTCTCCATCACGCCGTCAAGGGTGGTGTAATGCTTGTAAAGGACACCGTCCTTAGGCTCGTATGACTTGACCGTTCCATATGTCAATCTCATAGTGAAGTTGGCGTCAGGATAGCTCGGCTGATCCTTCTGCCATTCCAGCATTCCGGCGGTGTAAACCTTGGACAATGCGGAAACGCGCTTCGCATACTTTCCGTAATCTTTGTAAAGTCTGCGGTAGATTTCGAGACCCTTTTCAGAAAGGGTTACGGCAGGGTCGGCAGCGATTGCTTCGTGACCCTTGGCCACTGCTTCCTCGAGTTTTTTCACATTTGTGAACACGGAATTGTCGAAGAGATAACCAACATTTATCTCACCCCTGTTTTCTTCCGCGCTATTATTGTTGTAAAGCTCTGAAAGTGAGGCAGCTTCGAGCCTGTCGAGAGGCTCATAATAGTCCTTGTAAAGAGGGGCTACCTTATCGAAAGCCGCCTTGAGGGCATCAGCCTCGGAAGATCCGTTCTTGACCTCTTTCTTATATATGCTCTCGAAAGTATCCGCAAAATCGAAGAGCTCGATACGGCCGACAGTCTCGAAATAACGAGTGATGGCCGTCATAGACGGAAGCATAGCATTCACATAGAAGTCGATGCTGTCAAGAGCATAGCCATACTTCTCAGTACGCTTCTTGTTCTTGCCTACCCACTTCATAAACTCAGCCTCCTTCTCTGCTTCACGCTCCACGATCTTGAGCTTGGCAACGGCCTTCTTCATACCGATCCACTTCTTCCAGCCATTTGAGCTGCCGGCATACTTGCTGGCATACTGAAGACGTACGGTAGGATCAGCCTCCATAGCCTCCCACATCAACTTCTGGCGAAGAGTCCTGGCCTCGATGGAAATATCGTTGGTCGCAAGATTAGCCTTGAGCTGAGAAGCAGTCTTGAAGCGTGAAGTACGGCCAGGATAACCCATAATCATAGCATAATCGCCATCCTGGATACCCTTGAGAGAAATCTTGAGGCTGCGAGCCGGAGTATAAGGGACATTATCCTCAGAATACTCTGCAGGCTGGTTGTCCTTGCCGGCATATACACGGAACATCGAGAAATCACAGGTATGACGAGGCCACATCCAGTTATCGGTCTCGCCGCCGAACTTACCTGAGCAGGCAGGCGGAGCACCGACGAAGCGGATGTCCTTGTACACAGCATAGACAATGAGATAATTGACGTTGTCATTATAGAAAGAGACCACGCTGGCCTCGCAGCCAGGATAGTCCTGTTCAGCTTCCTTGACGAGCTCCTGCTTCTTCTCCGGATGCTTCTGGACAATCTTGGTCACATCCTTCATAGCCTTGAGGAACTTGACGCTGAGACCAGGTACAGGAAGCTCCTGGGCATTATTCATAGCCCAATATCCGTCCTCGAGATAATTGTGTTCAGGAGTAGAAAGAGACTGGATGCTGCCATAGCCACAGTGATGGTTGGTAACGAGAAGTCCCTTGTCAGAAATGATTTCTCCCGTACAGCCACCGCCGAACTGAACGATGGCATCCTTGAGTGAAGTGTTGTTGATGCTATAGATGTCCTCTGCGGAAAGTTTGCAGCCAAGTTCATTCATAGCATTGATATTCATTTTCTGAAGCAGCGGCAAAAGCCACATACCTTCATCTGCACGCGCTCCGAAAGCAAGCAGGAGGGCTGCAGCGGCGGAAAGTATTAATTTTTTCATATAGCGATAAAAGATTTGCAAAGATAGTAATAATCAGAACAGAGTCGGCTCAAGTTCCTTGGGATGGAAACTCATCCTGTGATGTTCCGTGTATCCGAACTGGCGGATAGCCTCTATATGCTCCTTTGTCGGATATCCCATATTGCGTTCCCAGCCATACTGGGGAAAATCCTTGGCAAGCCCGGTCATATACTCGTCACGATAAGTCTTGGCAAGGACAGATGCCGCGGCGATGGATGCATAAGTCGCATCACCCTTGACGACGGTCGCATAGCGGCCTGGCTTGAAATCGTCGAAAGGCTTGAACTTGTTGCCGTCAATCAGAAGGAAATCCGGCTTGACGGAAAGCTGCCTCACCGCACTCTGCATACCGAAAATCGAAGCATTGAGGATATTCATATCATCAATCTGACGGGCAGAAACAGGCACGACGGCCCAGGCGACGGCCTCCTTTTCGATGACCTCGCGCACGATGTCACGGGCACGGACCGTCATCTTCTTGGAATCATTCAGCAGAGGATGATGGAAATCAGCCGGAAGGATGACGGCTGCGGCAAACACGGGACCGGCGAGCGGACCGCGTCCGGCCTCGTCACATCCGGCTTCGATGCGGCCTTCCTCCATAAAATTCTTTAACCAGACCTCCTTGGACATATTATCGTTTCTGTTTTAAAGGCCGAGCTCAGCCTTCATATGCCTCAGAAGGTCAAAGGCCTGCATCGGCGTCATATTGTTCAAGTCAGCATCCTCAAGCTGCTCGCGCAGCGACGAAAGCGTCGGATCGTCGAGCTGGAAGAACGAAAGCTGGACAGGATCCTCTTTCAGGAGAGGATTGGCAGCCGTCTTCTCGAGCTTGGAAAGCGTCTTCTGGGCAGCCTCGAGCACCTCCTTCGGCATACCGGCCAGACGGGCCACGTGGATACCGAAACTATGGGCCACGCCACCTTCGCGGAGCTTGCGCAGGAAGATCACCTGCTTGCCGGCCTCCTTCACTGCGATATGCCAGTTGTGGACACGTGGATAAATGGTCTCAAGGTCGTTGAGCTCGTGATAATGCGTAGCGAAGAGAGTCTTCGCACCGTGGCCGTACTCGTGGATATACTGCACGATGGCGCGGGCGATGCTCATACCGTCATAGGTGGAAGTACCGCGGCCGATCTCATCCAGAAGCACCAGGGAACGGGCTGAGAGATTGTGGAGAATCATAGAAGTCTCCAGCATCTCCACCATAAAGGTGGACTCGCCGCGGGAAATGTTGTCAGAAGCGCCCACACGGGTAAAAATCTTGTCGCACCAGCCGAGGCGCGCGCTGTCCGCAGGCACGAAGGAACCGACCTGGGCCATCAGCACGATCAGGGCCGTCTGACGGAGAAGGGCAGACTTACCGGCCATATTCGGACCGGTGAGAATCATAATCTGGTCCCTGGACGAGTCGAGATAGACATCATTGGAGACATACTCCTCACCGGCAGGCATAAGAGTCTCAATTACCGGATGGCGGCCGGCCTTGATGTCAAGCTCCTTGCCATCCGTCATCTCAGGACGGCAATACTTGTTCGAAAGGGCAAGGGCCGCAAAGCCTGAGAGCACGTCCAGGCGGGCCAGGACGCGGCAGTTGGCCTGTATGGCCTGCATATACTTCTGAATCTCAGCTACCAGACCCTGATAAAGACTGGTCTCGAGAGAATAAATCTTTTCCTCGGCACCGAGGATCTTCTCCTCATATTCCTTGAGCTCCTCGGTAATGTAGCGCTCGGCATTTACGAGGGTCTGCTTTCTGATCCACTCCTGAGGCACCTTGTCCTTGAAACTGTTGCGGACCTCTATATAATAACCGAAAACATTGTTGTAACCGATCTTCAGGGAAGAAATTCCCGTTCTCTCGGCCTCCCTCTGCTGCATCCTAAGGAGGAAATCCTTGCCGCCAGAAGAAATGTCGCGGAGTTCATCGAGCTCCTGGCTCACCCCGTCAGCGATTACCTTGCCCTTGCCGACGGCAGAAGCCGGATCAGGATCAAGGGTCCTGACAATGAGGGAAAGCAGCTCAGAACAATTCTGTATGCTGAGCACGAGCTCATCCAGGGCTGCGCATCCCTTGCCGAGACAGAGGGCCGAAATAGGTTCGTTCTGGGAAAGGCCACGGCCGAGCTGCATCACCTCACGAGGCAGAATCTTGGCAGTAGCCACCCTGGAGAGGATTCTCTCCATATCACCCAGGTTGCCGATCTTCTCCTGAAGGGCATCGAGGTCGTCCTGATGTTCGGCAAGATGCTGTACGACATCATATCGTGAATTGAGCTCACCCAGGTCAAGCACCGGCATAGCCAGCCACTTTCTGAGAAGCCTGGCTCCCATCGGCGAAGAACACTTGTCCATCACATCTATGAGGGCCACGCCGTCGCTGCCGCCCGCGCTCTGGAACACCTCCAGGTTGCGGAAGGTAAACTTGTCCATCCACACGAAACTGTCGCCGTCAATGCGGGAAACGGACGAAATATTCGAAAGACCCACGTGCTGGGTCTGCTCCAGATAAACGATGAGGGCACCTGCTGCGGCAATGCCGAGAGGATATGAATCTACGGCGAAACCCTTGAGGGAATCGACCCTGAACTGCTTCTTGAGTTTCTCCACGGCGGCCTCATAGACAAAGGCCCACTCTTCAACAGTGGAGATATAGAGCTTGTCTCCGAATTTTTCGCGGACAGTCTTCTCAAGGCCGCGGGTAACGAGGACCTCCTTCGGATTCATCGAGGCCAGAAGGGTGCCGATGTACTCTTCCGAGCCCTGGGCCACCTGGAAGGAGCCGGTGGAAGCATCCAGGAAGGCCGCTCCGCACTGCCCCTTGGCAAAGCAGAGGCCGGCGAGATAATTGTTCTCCTTGGGACCTATCATCTGCTCACCGAAGGCGACTCCCGGGGTAACGATCTCCGTCACGCCCCTCTTTACGAGTTTCTTGGTAAGCTTAGGGTCTTCAAGCTGGTCGCAGACCGCAACCTTGTATCCGGCACGGACGAGCTTGGGAAGATAGACGTCTATGGCGTGGTGAGGGAAACCCGCCATTGCAGCATAGCCCTTGTCGCCATTTGACTTGCGGGTCAGCACGATACCGAGCACCTTGCTTACAAGGATGGCGTCGTCGCAGTAAGACTCGTAAAAGTCACCCACCCTGTAGAGCAGGACGGCTTCCGGGTACTGGGCCTTGACGCTCAGATACTGTTTGATCAGAGGGGTATCCTCAAGTATTTTCTCTTTCTTTTCTTTTGACATAATTGACATTTAGGCTTCATCCTCCTTTTTGCGGGTCAGGAAAAGGCCTGCCGCAGAACCGAGCACGGAAATGAGGATAAGGATAGAGCAGGCGCGGGAAATATTGCCGCTGACGTGATATGACTGAGGGTCGAAACGCATCACGGCCTCGTGCTCGCCTGCAGGCAGCACGGCCGCACGCATAATCCAGTTCGCACGGACCAGAGGACAAGGCTCGCCGTCAACGGCAAGCGTCCATCCCTCAGGATAGTAAACCTCGCTGAACACCACTCCTCTGTCTGAAGAGGTGCTGTACTTGTAGCGCAGCTCGTTAGGTGCATAGGAAGTCATAAAGATAGTATCGCCAGGGGCGGCAGCTGCACTGACGTTGAAGTCAGCGAAATCAGGGCCGATGACGGCCGTCGTTCCGAGGTCGACCTCTCCGACAGCTGCGATTTCCTCGTCAGGAGTAGAGGTATGGGCCACATTGTCCACGAACCAGGCATTGCCGCGGGCATATCTGTTCTCCACAGGAGGGAAATCCGCTCCGAGGATGAAATATTTCGTATTGAGGGCTGAAAGAACCGGCAGATAAGGCAGGGCAGCCTCGACGTCAGCGACCGTGGCGGCATCCTTGGCCGCACCATAGACCGAATTGAGCTCACGGGCAAGATAATGGTCTATGAGATCCTGGTATCTCTGGAGCTTGGCAGGACTATAGCCGCCGATGTTCTTGTGCCAGTATGAAGGGTGCGAATCGTTGAAAATATTGACGCTGAGGTCTGCGACCCTGTATGAAGGATCGGTATCCTCGAGAATCATCTTGTCCACGGCGCGGGCCTCGAACTGGTTGTTGAAGGAACGCGGAGAAGTGAAATGCTCGGCATTGAGATAGCGTTTGCCCACCATAAACATACTTACGAGCACGAGAAGGCCGACGCCGAGGGCAGCCTCACGCTTGCGGAAGCGGATGAGGATGAAGGCGAGGGTGATGAAAAGGAGGGAAACGAGGGCGTCTGACACGAGAAGATGGCGTCTGTCGGCCTGGAGAGCCTCAACGAGCACGTCAGGCTGACCGCTGTCAACGGGACCGGAGAACGTGCCGGCAAGGCCGGGAATGAGGGCGAAGAGCAGGCAGAAGCCGCCGCTGATCGCATAAGCCTTCCAGAGTTTGCGGTTCATCTGCTTGTCATCGGACTTGAGGACCTCGCTGAGGGCAAGGAAGCCGAGGGCAGGAAGGGTGACCTGAAGCACGATGAGGGCCATCGAAACCGTCCTGAACTTGTTGTAGAGAGGCATATAGTCATACCAGAACTTCGTGAAGCCCATAAAATGGCTTCCGAGTCCGAGGAAGACAGCCAGGACCGTGGAAATTAGGATCCACCACCTGTCCGTTCCCTTGACGACCATAAGGCCAAGGATGAAGAGGAAGACCGTTATGGCACCCATATACATAGGGCCGGCCGTGAACGGCTGAGGGCCCCAGTAAAGAGGGAGCTGCTTTACGATCTGCCTTGCGTTGCCCTGACCGGCGCTGACCAGAAGGTCGTAGGTCTCGGACCACTTCGGATCCACGGCACCGGCTGAAGAACCTCCGTTGAAATTCGGAATCATCATATTCGGGAGTTCCTCCCAGCCGTAGGACCAGGATGTGGCATAATCCAGGTCGAGGCCTTCGCGGCCGGAGCCCTTTTCCGAATCACCGGAAGACAGCTCCGAGCCACCGCGCATAGTGTGGGCCGTATATTTCGCAAGCGGAATGAGCTTGTTTGAATTCGTGAGGATGCCTGCGCTGCCGAGGACCAGAAGCATTCCGCAGACGGCGAAGAAGCGTCCAAGGGCAGGCTTGTTCCTGAGAATGAGGTTTGTCAGGAGCACAAGGGCATATACGAAGATGACTATTGCGAGATAGTATGTGATCTGCTGATGGTTGGCCTTGACCTGCATACTGAGGGCAAGTCCGAAGAGGGCAGAGCCGAGAAGGCTCCTGAGGGCCCAGCGCTTCTTTCCGGCTATTGCCGTGCGGAAGGCGAAGATGATGGCGGCAAGTACCCAAGGGAAATAGGCGATAGCCTGCATCTTGGTGTTGTGACCGACCTGTATGATCTGGAAATTGTACGAGCAGAAGGCGATGGCAATGGCGCCGCCGACAGCCAGAAGGCCTTCAACGCCGAGGGAGAGCATCAGCAGCAGGCCACCTACAAGGGTAAGGAAAATATAGGTCGCCGGCCTCTTTCCCGTCTGGAGAAAATCATAGACAGGCTGTGTCCAGTCTCCCTGCGAAGGAGCCGTAATCGTGGTCGTAGGCATTCCGGAGAACATTGAGTTCGTCCAGGCCGTCTGGTCGTCAGGATGTGCCGCATTCCAGGCATTCATCTCGTG
The DNA here is from genome assembly GCA_024689985.1 of Bacteroidales bacterium. Classification (GTDB taxonomy): domain Bacteria; phylum Bacteroidota; class Bacteroidia; order Bacteroidales; family UBA932; genus Cryptobacteroides. The sequence goes on from JAILCZ010000067.1 coordinate 20,357, forward strand.
GGACATTCCGACATAGCCGGAGATGTCGCTCTGGTTCACGATCTTGCCCTCCAGAAGAGGATAGGCGTAGAAATAGGAGAGTGCGAGGAAAAATACGACAGCGAGTATGTATCCCAGGTTTTTCTTCATCATTTGTTTTCAGTTATTGAGTTGAGAAGGGCTGCAAGCTGCTTGGTAAGAGCCGTTCTCGAATATTGTTCTATATTTCCGTCCGTATGGACGTTGCCTTCCGTCTTGAAGCGGCCCCAGGCCTCTCTGACGGCCTTTTCAATGCCCGCTTCATCATTGAAGCAATATACGCTTCCGGCACCCGCGTCCGCAAGCACCTTGGCCATAGCCCCATCGCTCTGGCCGAAGCCTATGACAGGACGCCTTGCCGCAAGATACTCGAAGACTTTTCCGGGAAGGATGGCCTTGTAGTCAGGGTCGTTTCTGAGAGGCAGCAGAAGCACCGATGCGGCTTTCTGCTCGCTCACCGCAACCCCGTGGTCCTGATACCCCAGGTCAACCACGTTCTCCTTCAGTCCCGCTTCCGCGATGGACTCATACACGGC